>NZ_MKSS01000228.1:0-12156 GCF_001897365.1 Hydrogenophaga sp. 70-12 | reverse complement strand
GCCGATGGCGAGGTCGACCTTGTCGTCGGCGTAGGCGGCCGCCAGCAGGCTCTTGCCCACGTCGGGCTTGCCCTGGTCGTCCTTCTCGATCACCACGATCTTCTTGCCGGCCACCATCATGGTGCCGCCCGTGGCGTAGTTCAGGCCCATCATCAGGCCCGCCTGGGTCTGCTTGGCGTAGGCCTCCAGCGGGCCGGTCTTGCTGTGGATGTGGGCGATGCGGATCTCGCCCTTGTTGGCTTGGGCGAAACCCAGGGTGGCCGTGCAGGCCAGGGCGATCACCGCCAGGCGGCGGGTGGTGTCGAACATGCTTGTCTCCTGATGGTTGCTGGCACAGCGCGGTGCGCCGTGCGCCTCTTTTGCACATGCCGTGCCAACCCGGCAAGGCCTTGATGCCAAAGGAATTTTCTTCTGCCCCTCGATCGAATGCCTGAATTTCAGACAATCGATTGCGCTCAATTTGTCTGAAATTCAGACAGACGCCGGAATTTCAGACAGACCGTCCAGCGTCGAGAGCCGGTCGTACAGGCTGGCGCGCGAGATGCCCAGCAGCTTGGCCGCCGCGCTGCGGTTGCCGCCCGTGGCCGCCAGCGCCTGCGCGATGGCCCGGCGTTCGAGCTCGGCGATCTGCTCGGCCAGCGGGCGCAGAGCGTCCTGCCGCGCGGGCGCGGCGGGCGGCGTCTCGCGCACCGGTGCCAGGGCGGGCAGGCCGGCCTCGCGCAGCACCTCGTCCACCTGCGCGGCATCGATGAGGGCCGAGTCGGTGCGCAGCGCGAGCTGCTCCAGCACGTTGCGCAGCTCGCGGATGTTGCCGCGCCAGGCCTGCGCGGCCAGCAGGGCCTGGGCCTCGGGGCCGAACTCCAGCTGCGGACCGCCGCCGCGCGCGGCGATGTCCTCGCACAAGGCCTCGATCAGCAGGGGCACGTCGCTCTGGCGCTCGCGCAGCGGCGGCACACGGATGGGCAGCACGTTGAGGCGGTAGTACAGGTCCTCGCGGAAGCGCCCTTCCCTCACCATCAGCGGCAGGTCGCGCGAGGTGGCGGCCACCACGCGCACATCGAAAGGCACCAGCTGGTTCGAGCCCAGGGGCTCGATCTCCCCTTCCTGCAGGGCGCGCAGCAGCTTGACCTGCATGGCCATGGGCATGTCGCCCAGTTCGTCGAGGAACAGCGTGCCGCCGTCGGCCAACTTGAACTTGCCGTCGCGGCCCTTCTTGTCGGCGCCGGTGTAGGCGCCGGGTGCGACGCCGAAGAACTCGGCCTCCAGCAGGGTCTCGGGCACGGCGGCCATGTTCACGCTGACGAAGGGCCGGCCCGCGCGCGGCGAAGCGGCGTGGATGGCGTGCGCGAGCAGCTCCTTGCCGGTGCCCGTTTCGCCGAGCAGCAGCACCGGGCTGCTGGAGAGCGCGGCGCGGCGCGCCTGGCGCTTGACCTCCACCGCCGCCGCGCTGGTGCCGACGAAGCTGGCGAAGGTGTACTTGCTTCGGCGCTGGTGGGCGAGCTCGCGGCGGGCGTCGTTCAGGTCCTGCTCCAGCCGCGCGAACTTGGTGATGAGAGGCTGCAGCGTGGTCTCGGGATGGTCGAACAGCACGATGCCAAGCACACCGATGACCTCGCCCGCGTCGTCGCGCAGCGGAATGCGCGTGACGACGAACGTGCCGGCGCGGTTGGTGAGCAGGTCGATGAGGATGGGCTTGCCGGTCTCCAGCACGCGGTGCATCTGCGTGTTGTGCACCACGTTGCTGACGGGCTGGCCGACGAAGTCTTCCTCGCGGTCGAAGCCGAGGGCGGGCAGGAAGCGCCGGTACTGGTCGTTGATCCAGACCACGCGCGCGTGCCGGTCCACCAGCAGCATGCCCTCGCTGGCGTTGGCGAAGAGATCGAACATGGAGCGCGCGGCGAGCTCCAGGATGCTCTGCGCGTCGCGGGGCAGGCGGTCGTCGCGGGTCATGCCCGGGATGGTACCCGGGGTGGGTATGCGAGAGAAAGCGGCCTTATTCCGATCGACTCGCCCAGCTTGCCATCCCGAGCACCACCGCTGCCGCGCCCAGTTGCCAGGCCAGCAGCGACCATCGTCCCTCCAGGGCGGCCCTCAACAGGCAGAGGCTTGCGCTGGCACCCAGCAGCAGCAGTTGATGGCGGGGCTTTGGCCGCACCAGCAACACGGCCAAGGTCAGACCCAATGCCACCCCACCCAACCCATCACCATTCATGTCTCTGTCCCGCCTTGTCTCAACCCTTGGGCTGACGTCGTTTGTTCCATGCGATGCGCAGGATGCATGCCAGCGGCACGGCGTGCGGCAAGGCTTTCCAGAGCAGCCCTCGCCAGATATCAGGCCACGAATCCATTGGCGCTGCCCAAAGAAAAATCGACAACGCCGTACCCAGGACCGTTGTCAGATAGGCCACCAGGTAGGCGACGGCATA
This sequence comes from Hydrogenophaga sp. 70-12, assembly GCF_001897365.1. Classification (NCBI taxonomy): domain Bacteria; kingdom Pseudomonadati; phylum Pseudomonadota; class Betaproteobacteria; order Burkholderiales; family Comamonadaceae; genus Hydrogenophaga; species Hydrogenophaga sp. 70-12. Next base: position 9,730 of record NZ_MKSS01000228.1, on the reverse strand, counting down.
CAGCCGCCAAGGGAGTGCTTTCATGGCTCGCGTCTCGGCACAGGCGAAGAAGCGGGCGACTCTAGGCGAGCACCCCGGACAGCGATGCCCTCGAATCGGCGGGTTCAGGCAATGATGAAAAGCAAGAAGCGGCTCGCGGCCTGAGGTCCGCGAGCCGCCGCAGCGCAGTTGGGGTGGTTCAGGCGGTGGCCAGCTTCCGTTGCCGCCGCGCCAGCAGCCTCGGCACCACCAGCACCCCCACCACCACGAGCAGCAGCACCAACGACATCGGCCGCTGCACGAAGATCAGCCAGTTGCCTTCGCCGATCGACAGCGCGTTGCGCATCTGCGCTTCGGCCAGCGGCCCGAGGATCAGGCCCACGATCACCGGCGCGGCCGGGAAATCGAAGCGGCGCATCAGCACGCCCAGCAGGCCGATGCCCAGCATGAGGTACAGGTCGAAGGCGCTCTGGCGCATGCCGTAGACGCCCACCGTCGCGAAGATCAGGATGCCCGCGTAGAGCTGCGGGCGCGGGATCTTCAGCAGCTTCACCCACAGGCCCACCAACGGCAGGTTCAGCACCAGCAACATCACGTTGCCGATGTAGAGCGAAGCGATCAGCGCCCACACCAGGGCGGAAGACGTCTGGAACAGCTGCGGACCCGCGTTGATGCCGTAGTTCTGCAAGGCAGACAGCAGGATCGCCGCCGTCACCGAGGTCGGGATGCCCAGCGTCAGCAGCGGCACCAGCGTGCCCGTGACGGCCGCGTTGTTGGCCGCCTCCGGCCCCGCCACGCCCTCGATCGCGCCGCTGGTGCCGAACTGCTGCCGCGCCTCGGGATCGGCCAGCTTGCGCTCGGTCGCGTAGCTCAGGAAGGTGGGGATCTCGGTGCCGCCGGCGGGAATGGTGCCGAAAGGAAAACCGATCGCCGTGCCGCGCAGCCAGGCCGGCCAGGACCGCCGCCACTCGCCGCGCGTCATGTGCACCTTGTTGAGGTGGTTCATCGTGGTCTGCATGCGGCCTTCGTACAGCGCGTTGTAGAGCGCCTCCGTCACCGCGAACAGGCCCACGGCCACCAGCACCACTTCCACGCCGTCCATGAACTCCAGAATGCCCGCCGTGTACCGCACCTGGCCCGTGATCTGGTCGATGCCCACCAGCCCCAGCGAGATGCCCAGGAACAGCGCGGCCAGGCCGCGCAGCGCGCTCTGGCCCAGCACCGAGCTCACCGTCGTGAAGGCCAGCAGCATCAGGCAGAAGTACTCGGGCGGGCCCAGGCGCACGGCAAAGTCGGCCAGGATGGGCGCGAACAGCGTGACCAGCACGGTGGCGATGGTGCCGGCCACGAAGGAGCCGATGGCCGCCGTGGCCAGCGCGGCGCCCGCGCGGCCGTGCTTGGCCATCTTGAAGCCTTCGAGCGCGGTCACCATGGTGCCGGTTTCGCCCGGCGTGTTGAGCAGGATGGAGGTGGTGGAGCCACCGTACATCGCGCCGTAGTAGATGCCCGCGAAGAAGATCATCGAGGCGGTGGGCTCCACCTGGCCCGTGATGGGCAGCAGCATGGCCACCGTGACGGCCGGGCCCAGGCCCGGCAGTACACCGATGGCCGTGCCCAGCGCGCAGCCGGCCAGCGCCCACAGCAGGTTGATGGGCGTGCCCGCGGTGGCAAAGCCACCCATGAGTTGAGCAAGGATGTCGCCCATGTCAGACCGCCCGCCGGGCCGCCCCAAGGGCGGGCTGCGCCCCCTCGGGGGGCAGCGAATACACAAAGTGAGGAGCGTGGGGGTTCATGTTCAGATCCAGCCGCTGGGACTGATGCCGGGCAGGTTCACCGCCAGCACCTTGGTGAACACCCAGAACACCGGCGCCGCGATCAGCACGCCGGTGACGAGGTCGATGAAGGTGGTGCGCACGCCGCCGGCCGCGCGGCCTTCGCTCAGGCGCAGGCCGCGCACGGCCAGGGCATAGCACAGCGTGCAGCTCAGCACGAAGCCGATGGTGGTGATGAGCGAGGCGTTGGCGACCACGCCGCCGGCCACCCAGGCCAGCGCGCGCCAGTCGCCGCGCTCGGCGCCCGAGGGCGCTTCCACATGGCGCCAGCCGCCGCGCAGCGCCTGCCACAGCAGCAGCGCGCCGCACACGGCCATGGCCGCGCACATCACCCAGGGCAGGAAGTCGGGGCCCACGCCCGCGTATCCCGCGGCCGAGGGAATCTGCCAGGCACCGACCGCCAGCACCACGGCCACGCCCAGCGCGCCCAGGCCGATGGCCACCTGCCCCGCGTCCGTGGACGCGGGCTGCTGCATCTGCTCGCTCATGACCAGGCCTGGGTCAGACCATGCCGGCGCGCACCATGGTCGCGCGCAGGGAGGAGAAGTCGCGGTCCACGAACTCCTCGAAGGCCTTGCCGGTCAGCAGCGCGGGCGTCCAGTTGTTTTTCTTCACCGCCTCCGCCCAGGACTTGCTCTGCGTGGCCTTCACCACCATGGCCACCAGCGCGTCGCGCTGCGCGGGGGTGATGCCGGCCGCACCGTACACGCCGCGCCAGTTGCCGATCTCCACGTCGATGCCCTGCTCTTTCAGCGTGGGCACGTTGATGCCGTCCAGGCGCTTGCCCGAGGTGACGGCAATGGCGCGCATCTTGCCGCTCTCGATGTAGGGCTGGAACTCGCTGTAACCGCTGCCGCCCACGGTGACGTTGCCGCCCAGGATGGCCGCCACCGCCTCACCGCCCCCACGGAAGGGCACGTAGTTGATCTTGGCGGCCGGCACGCCCACGGCCTGCGCGATCTGCGCCGCCGCGATGTGCTCGGTGGAGCCACGCGAACCACCGCCCCATTTGACGCTGCCCGGGTCCTTCTTGAGCTGCTCGACCACGTCCTTCATGGTCTTGAGCGGCGACTCGGCCGGCAGCACGAAAACGTTGTACTCGGTGGTGAGGCGCGCCACGGGCGTGACCTGGGTGATGGACACCGGCGGCTTGCCGGTGATGATGCCGCCCAGCATGACGGCGCCCATCACCATGAGCGCGTTCGGGTCGCCCTTGCTGGCGTTGAAGAACTGGGCCAGGCCGATGGCGCCGGCCGCGCCGCCCTTGTTCTCGAAGGTCACCGAGGAGGCCACGCCGGCGTCGCGCAGGGCGTCGCCCAGCGCACGGCCGGTGCCGTCCCAGCCGCCGCCGGGGTTGGCGGGGATCATCATCTTGATGTTGGCGCTGGCCCAGGCCGCGTTCGGCAGGGCGCCAGCGGCGGCCAGGGCGGCCAGGGATTTGAGGAAGGTATCGCGGCGCATGGCTTGTCTCCGTGGTTGATGGGAACGACGCCGCGAATGGTCGGGTGGCGGGCTGTCAGTTGGCTGTCGGGCGCCCTGGGATAAACCCTGAGGCGCGCGCGTCCCCATAATCGGTCCCCCCATGAAACTCCTGCTCGTCGAAGACAACACCACCATGCAGGCCACGCTGAGCCGCGCCTTCGAGCGGCGCGGCATCCAGGTGGTGACCTGCGACGACGGCGAGCGCGCGCTGGCGGTGTGGCGCGACACCCAGCCCGACGCCGTGCTGCTGGACCTGTCGCTGCCCGGCAGAGACGGCCTGGAGGTGCTGGCCCAGGCGCGCGGCAGCGGCCTGAAGACGCCCGTGATCATCCTCACCGCGCGCGGCACCGTGGGCGATCGCATCCTGGGCCTGAACACCGGCGCCGACGACTACCTGCCCAAGCCCTTCGACCTGGACGAGCTGGAGGCCCGCGTGCGCGCCCTGGTGCGCCGCGCGGGCGACGCCGACGCCGCGCCCGCCGCCTGGTGCGGCATGGCCGTGGACCGCGAGAGCGGCGCCGTGTACCACCTGGGCCAGCCGCTGGAGCTGCCGCCGCGCGAGCTCGCCCTGCTGCGCGCCGTGCTCGCGCGCCCGGGCCACGCCATCGCCAAGGAGCGCCTGTTCGAACTCGTCTTCCCCGGCGAACCCGACGTGCAGCCGGAAGCGATCGAGGTCGTGGCCTACCGGCTGCGCAAGAAGATCGCGCACACCGGCGCGCAACTCGTCACCCTGCGCGGCCTGGGCTACCTCATCAAGGCCCAGCCATGAAGCCGCGCGCGACCTCGCTGCGCCGCACCCTGCTGCTGGGCATCCTGCTGCCGGTGTTCGGCTACGTGGTGTTCAACACCGTGGTGCTGTACCGCCAGGCCCTGGCGGCCGCCGACACCGCCTACGACCGCACGCTGCTGGCCACCGCCAAATCGCTGGGCGAGCAGCTGCAGGTCACGTCGCAGGGCGGCGAGGTCCACGTGCAGGCCACGGTGCTGTACTCCGCGCTGGAGGCCTTCGAGGCCGACAACCGCAGCCGCCTCTTCTACCGCGTGAGCGGCTTCCAGGGCGAGATGGTCTCGGGCTTCGCCGACATGCCCGCGCCGCGGCGCCACGCGCCCTCGGACAACATCTACGCGGCGCTCGTGAGCTTCTACGACGACCACTACCGCGACATGCCGGTGCGCATGGCCGTGCTGCTGCAGCCGGTGGCCGGCGTGCAGGGCCAGGGCATGGCCACCATCCAGGTGGCCGAGACCCTGGAGCTGCGTGAGACGCTGGCGCGCCAGATCCTGGTGGACACGCTGTGGCGCCAGGCCGCGCTGCTGGCCGTGATCGCCTTCGTGGTGGTGCTGGTGGTGCAGCGCGCCACGCGGCCGGTGCGCGACATCAGCCGCGCCCTGGCCTCGCGCAGCGAGAACGACCTGTCGCCCCTGCCCGGCCAGGACGCGCCGCGCGAACTGCTGCCGCTGCTGGACGCCACCAACCAGCACATGCAGCGACTGTCGCAGCTGCTGGAACACCAGAAGCGCTTCGTGCGCGACACCTCGCACCAGCTGCGCACGCCACTGGCGGTGCTGAAGACGCAGGTGCAATCGGCGCGGCGCGGCGACGTGGAGCCGCGCCAGGCGCTGGACGAGATCGCGCACACCGTGGACCGCGCCACCGAACTGGCCAACCAGATGCTGGCCCTGGCCAAGGTGGAGCAGCTGCGCCAGGACCGCGACGTGCCGGTGAGCGACTGGGCCGCCGTGGTGCGCGCGGTGGCGCTGGACCTGTCGGCGCTGATCGCCGACCGGTCGCTCGACTTCGCGCTCGACGTCGGCGAGGCCGCGCCGGTGCGCGCGCACGAATGGGCGCTGCGCGAGCTCACACGCAACCTGCTGCACAACGCCATCAAGCACTCGCCGCCGGGTGGCGCGCTGCGCGTGGGCCTGCTGAGCGACGAGCGCACGGCGGCACTGATCGTGCGCGACAGCGGCCCCGGCATCGCGCCGGCGCTGCGCGAGCGCCTGTTCCAGCCATTCGCCACCGACCACCGCGCGGGCCCCAGCCTCTCGGGCTCGGGCCTCGGGCTCGCCATTTGCCGGGAGATCGTGCAATCGCTCGGTGGCCAGATCGAGCTGGACAACCGCACCGACGGCGGCAGCGTGCGCGGACTCGACGCCACGGTGCGCCTGCCCCTGATACCAGCGACCGCATGACAACACCAACCGAACCCGCGCGCGTGCGCCTGGACAAATGGCTCTGGGCCGCGCGCTTCTTCAAGACCCGCGCGCTCAGCGCCGAGGCGATCGACAAGGGCCGCGTGAGCGTCAACGGCCAGGCGGCCAAGGCCTCGCGCGAGCCGCGCGTGGGCGACACTATCGAGTTCCGCCAGGGCAGCGAGGCGCGCGTGGTGATCGTGCGGGGCCTGAGCGCGGTGCGCGGACCGGCACCCGTGGCGCAGCAGCTCTACGAGGAAACGCCCGAGTCGGTGGCGCGCCGGCTGGCCGCGGCCGAGCAGCGGCGCCTGGCGCCCGAACCGGCATTGAGCCAACCCATGGGACGCCCCACCAAGCGCGACCGGCGCACGCTCAAGGACTGGGGAGACCGCTGGAGCGCGTCGCTCGACGACGACGGCAGCGAATGAACCTGGCCCCGCGCGCCGGCCTCAGCCCTTGCGCAGGCCCAGCCACATGACCGTGGCCACGACGATCAGGCCGCCGGCCACCTGAATGGCCGCGATCGATTGCCCCAGGAACACCCAGGCCAGCACCAGCGCGAAGATGGGCTCGATGTTCATGATGGCCGAGTTGCCCACCACCCCCAGGCGCGGCAGCACCGTGAACATGATGGTGAAGGCCGTGCCATAGAGGAAGGTCAGGCCCAGCAGCCCCCACCAGCCCGGCAGGGCGTTCGGGAAATGCAGCCCGCCCTGCGTGGCGCTCGCGGCCAGCGCGATCACCGCGACGATGCCCATGGTGGTGGCGGTGCGCAGGCGGCCGTCGAGATCGCCCGCCTCGTGCTGCGTGAACACCAGCGCCAACCCGAAGCTCGCGGCGGCCGCCAGCGCGAAGCCAACGCCCACACCGATGCGCGCCCAGTGCCCACCCGCGCCCAGGCCCGAGGCCGCGCCCGACACGTCCAGCGCCAGCGCCAGGCCCAGCAGCATCAGCGGCATGGCCTTGAGCAGGTGCGGTGCCGGCTTCTGGCCATAGACGATGCGCGACCACAGCGCCGTCCACAGCGGGTAGGTGTTGAAGGCCAGCAGCGCCAGCGCCACCGGCAGGCGCGCCACCGCCGCGTACAGGCACAGGCTCTGCACGCCCACCAGCAGGCCGATGGCGGGCAGCGCCTTGCGGTGCCGCGCGGTGAGCGCCAGGGGCACGCGGTAGAAAAACAGAATGCCGGCCACCACCAGCGCGGTGATGCCACTGCGGAAGGTCACGGCCGTGGCCACGGTCACGCCGTGGTCGAAGGCCAGGCGCGCGGCCACGTGGTTGGCACCCATCATGAAGGCGATGAGCAACAGGGTGGCGAACGCGGTGCGCGACAGGCTCTGAGACATGGCGGGTCCGGCGGCAACAACAGCAGGAGGGCAAAAAACAAAGGCGCCCCGCAGGGCGCCTTGTCGATGTGAACATCTGGCGGAGTGAGAGGGATTCGAACCCTCGATGAGGCTCTACACCCCATACTCCCTTAGCAGGGGAGCACCTTCGGCCACTCGGTCATCACTCCGCGAAGCCCGCATTATGCCCCAAAGCACAAGCGGGCCAGGCCCTCTCAGGCGCTGATCGTGTCGGCGGCCTGGTCGAGATCGAACTCGCGGTGCAGCGCGCGCACGGCCAGCTCCATGTACTTCTCGTCGATGACCACCGAGGTCTTGATCTCCGAAGTGGAGATCATCTGGATGTTGATGCCTTCGGTGCTGAGGCAGCGGAACATGCGGCTGGCCACGCCCACGTGGCTGCGCATGCCGATGCCCACGATGCTGACCTTGCAGATGCGGTTGTCGCCCACCACGTCGGCGGCGCCCAGCGCGGGCACGACCTGCGACTTGAGCAGGTCCAGCGTCTTCTGGTATTCGTTGCGGTGCACCGTGAAGCTGAAGTCGGTTTTGCCGTCCTTGCTCAGGTTCTGGATGATGACGTCGACCTCGATGTTGGCGTCGGCCACCGCGCCCAGGATCTGCGCGGCGATGCCGGGCTTGTCGGGCACGCCGAGCACCGAGACCTTGGCCTCGTCGCGGTTGAAGGCAATGCCGGAAACGACGGCTTGTTCCATGTCTTCGTCTTCCTCAAAAGTGATCAGGGTGCCGGAGGCCGCTTCTTCGGCCAGGTCGATGTCCCAGGGCGTGAAGCTGGAGAGCACGCGCAGCGGCACGTGGTATTTGCCCGCGAACTCCACCGAGCGGATCTGCAGCACCTTGGAGCCCATGCTGGCCATCTCCAGCATTTCCTCGAAGCTCACGCGCAACAGGCGGCGCGCCTCGGGCACCACGCGCGGGTCGGTGGTGTAGACGCCATCGACGTCGGTGTAGATCAGGCACTCGGCGGCCTTGAGCGCCGCGGCCACGGCCACGGCCGAGGTGTCGCTGCCGCCGCGGCCCAGCGTGGTGATGTTGCCGCCGTCGTCGATGCCCTGGAAGCCGGTGACGATGACCACCTTGCCCGCGTCCAGGTCGGCGCGCACGCGCGCGTCGTCGATGGATTCGATGCGGGCCTTGGTGTAGGCGTCGTTGGTCTTGATCGGCACCTGCCAGCCCGCGTAGCTCACCGCCTCCAGGCCTTCGGCCTGCAGCGCGATGGCCAGCAGCGCGGACGAGGCCTGCTCGCCGGTGGCCGCCAGCATGTCGAGTTCGCGGCCATAGGACTTGCCCGGTTTGGCGGGCGCGACTTCCTTGGCGAGCGCCAGCAGGCGGTTGGTTTCGCCGCTCATGGCGCTGGGCACCACCACCATCTGGTGGCCGGCCTTGTGCCATTTGGCGACGCGACGCGCGACGTTGCGGATGCGTTCGGTCGACCCCATGGAGGTGCCGCCGTACTTGTGAACGATGAGGGCCATTGGAAGGGAAGAAGGACGCGGCGCGGCGCGTCCTTCAGGGCTTCGTCGGGGCGCGCGCCGCACAGCCACTGGGGCCGGGCAGAACCGCGGGATTATACCTAGGGGGTATAGGCCAGGCACGCGCCGTCGCGCACCACGAAACCCTCGGCCACCTTGAGCCGGATCGCGTGGCCGCGCGTGCGGCAGGCCCCGACCTGGTCGAGCAGTTCGTCGAGCTGCGCGGCGCTCGGCGCCACGCCGTGCGCGCGGCGCAGCCAGTGCCGCAGGGTGTTGGCCTGGCGGTCGCGCGACAGGCCCTGCAGCGCCACGATGCGCGGCGGCTCGCCGGTGGCCGCCAGGTCCAGCGCCGCCAGTTCGTCCAGCAGGCGCTGCGCCTGCGCCGCGTGCGCCGCGCAGCGCGCGAGCGCCGCGCGGTAGCCCGGAAAGGCGCGCGCCCAGGCCGGCATCAACTGCGCGCGGATGCGGTTGCGCGTGTAGCGCTCGTCGCCGTTGCTGGGGTCGTCAACGAAGCGCTGGTCGCGCGCGATCAGCGCTTCACGCAGCGTGTGCGCGGGCACGCCGAGCCAGGGCCGGCCAAAACGCTGGCCATGGCGCTCGAAGGCCTCGGGCATGGCGGACAGGCCGGGCAGGCCCGCGCCCCGCGAGAGCGCAAGCAGCACGGTCTCGGCCTGGTCGTCGCCGTGCTGCGCGAGCAGCACCCAGCCGATGCCCCGGTCCCGCGCCAGGCCCGCCAGCGCGGCGTAGCGCGCGAGACGGGCCGCGTCCTCGGGGCTTTGGCCCGGTGCGTGCCGGGCGTCGACGCGGGCCACGTGCACGGGCAGGCCCAGGGACGCCGCGACCTCACGCACGCAGGCCTCGAAGCCGTCGGCCGCGGCCTGCAGGCCATGGTGCACATGCAGTGCCACGCAGCGCCCCGGCCAGCGCGCGTGCGCGGCCAGCAGCAGGGCCACCGAGTCGGCGCCGCCGCTGCAGGCGATGCCGATCGGCGTGGTGTCCTGATCGAGGGAATGGCGCGCCGCCCAGCGCTGCAGCTCGGCGGCACCGGGGAAAGCGTCCGCCTCAGCGGCGGTCTTTGGCCTCGGCCTTGGTGTCGGTGAAGCGGCCATAGCCATCGAGGCGCGCATGGCGGCGCTCCAGCAGTTCCTTCACCTTGAGGTCGGCCACCTGGCGGTAGGCATCGCCCAGGGCGCGCTTGAGGAAGGCGGCCATCTGCTTGTGGTCGCGGTGCGCGCCGCCCACGGGCTCGTTGACGATCTTGTCCACCAGGCCCAGGGCCTTGAGGCGGTGCGCCGTGATGCCCAGGGCCTCGGCCGCGTCGCTCGCGCGCTCGCTGGTCTTCCAGAGGATGGAGGCGCAGCCCTCGGGGCTGATCACCGAATACACCGAGTACTGCAGCATCAGC
>NZ_MKSS01000227.1:0-1928 GCF_001897365.1 Hydrogenophaga sp. 70-12 | reverse complement strand
CCCTTGCCCTTCTCGAACAGGATGATGGCCATGCGCTTGCCCACGTTGTCGCGCGTGACGTCGCGGAAGATGCGCGAGCCCTTGCTGTCGAGCGTGAGGTGCACCGCGGGCTCGTGGGACTGGCCGTCGAAGCCGGCCTGTGCGTCGGTGAGGTTCTCGCCGGTGAGCAGCACCTCGCGCTTGACGATGACGGGGCGGCCGCTGCGCTCCAGGTAGCGCTCGGAGCCGAAAGGCACGGGCCCGGTGCCGCGCTCGGCGGCCAGGCCGTCGGCGCTTTCGTCGACCAGGCGCACCTGCAGCGTGGCGGTGCGGCCCAGGATGTCCTTGGCCTTGGCGGTGTCCTGCACGCCGGGCAACTGCACCACGATGCGGTCGGCGCCCTGCTGCTGGATCACCGGCTCGGCCACGCCGAGCTCGTTGATCCGGTTGTGCAGGGTGGTCATGTTCTGCTTAAGCGCCTGATCCTGAACCGCGCGCGCGGCCTCGGGGCGGATGGTCGCGGTGATGCGGGTGTCGCTGCCCTCGGCCGTCTCGGTCAGCACCAGCTCGGTGAACTGCGCCCGCGCCAGGTCGACCACCGCGTTGCGCGTGGCCTCGTCGCGCACGCGCAGCTCGATGGTCTGGCCGCTGCGCTGGATGCCGCCGTGGCGGATGTTCTTCTCGCGCAGGGCGTTGCGCAGGTCGGTGGCCAGCACGTCGGCGCGGCGCTCAAGGGCGGCCTTCATGTCCACCTGCAGCATGAAGTGCACGCCGCCGCGCAGGTCCAGGCCCAGGTACATGGGCCGGGCGTGCAGGGCCGACAGCCAGGCCGGCGTGCGCGGCACCAAGTTCAGCGCCACCACGTGGCTGGGATCGGCGGCGTCGGTGTTGAGCGCGCGGTCGATGGCGTCGCGCGCCTTCAGCTGGGTATCGGTGTCATCGAAGCGCGCGCGCACCGAGCTGCCTTCGAGCGAGAGCGCGCTGGGGGTGATCGAGGCCGCCGACAGCGCCTGCTCGACCCGCGCGACCGTGCCCGTGTCCACGCGCACCGTGGCCTTGGCCGCCGACACCTGCACCGCCGGCGCTTCGCCGAACAGGTTGGGCAGCGCGTAGATCGCGCCAACCAGCAGGGCGATCACGATGATCGCGTACTTCCACAGCGGGTATCGGTTCATACAGTGCCTTCGGCGCTCGCGAGGTCTTGGTCAGAAACGCGGCGGACCGGCCTGCGCCGGTCCGCTCGCGTGGCCCCCTTGACGGGGCCACGGGCCGGTGTCGGCCGGCCCGTGCGGGGTTTACTTGATCGTGCCCTTGGGCAGCACCTGCACGACGGCGGTGCGCTGCATCTGGACTTCCAGGCCGGCGGCAAGTTCCACGCCGATGTAGGTGTCGCCGATCTTGGACACCTTGCCGAGGAAGCCACCGGCGGTGACGATCTCGTCGCCCTTGGCCACGGCCTCGATCATGGCCTTGTGCTCCTTCTGGCGCTTGAGCTGCGGGCGGATCATCACGAAGTACAGCACCACGAACATCAGCACCAGGGGCAGCAGGCCCAGCAGGGTGGACTCGGTGCCGCCAGAGGCGGCTTGGGCGTAGGCGGGGGAAATCAACACAGGCGGTCTCCAGCGGGTTCAGAACAACCGGCGATTGTATGCCGCCCCCTTGACAGAGGCGGGTTTCTCAGCCGCTGAAGCCGCCGCCGCGTCAGGCGGCCTGGCGCGCCGGCGCCGCGGTGGCGCCTTCACGCCAGCGCGCCAGCAGCGCCTCGCGCCGCGCGGCGGCGGCCTGGGCGTGGCGCTCCTTCACGTGGCCAAAGCCCTTGATCTGCTCGGGCAACCGCGCGATCTCCAGCGCCAGCGCCTGGCTGTCGGGCGTGAGCCCGGACAGCAGGGCCTCGACGTCGGCGCGGTACTGGGCGATCAGGGCGCGCTCCATGCGGCGCTCGGCGG
>NZ_MKSS01000226.1:0-1945 GCF_001897365.1 Hydrogenophaga sp. 70-12 | reverse complement strand
CGGTGGCCTGCGCTTCCTTCAGCGCGGTGGAGTTCATCACGCCCCAGCCCCACAGCAGCACGTAGTCGGGGCGGCTCTGGCGAATCTGCAGCCAGGGCGCCTTCTGATCCACGCCGGGGTGCGGCACCGGAATATTGGTGAGCTCGAAGCCGTGCTGCTTCGCGCGCGCCGTCAGTACCGGGATCGCTTCCTTGCCATACGGGCTGTCGTGGTACAGCAGCGTGATCTTCTTTCCTTTGAGCTTGTCCATGCCGCCAAGCTTGTGGCCCACGAACTGGATCTGCGTGTCCGCCGACGCCCAGTGCGAACCCGCGATCGGGAAGCTCCACTTGAACACCTCGCCGTCGGCGCTCTCGCTCAGGCCATAGGCCGGCGTGAGGATCGGGATGCCATCGGCCGCGCCGCGCTCGGTGAGCGCGAAGGTGATGCCCGTGGACATGGTCTGGAACACCGTGGCGCCGCCGTTCTTGCCTTTCAGTCGCTCGTAGCACTCCACGCCGCGGTCGGTGGCGTAGCCGGTCTCGCATTCTTCCCAGGCCACGCGCACGCCGTTGATGCCACCCTTGGCATTGACCAGCTTGAAGTAGTCCACGAAGCCGTTGGCCCAGGGCGCGCCGCTGGGCGCGTAGGGCCCGGTGCGGAAGGTCAGCAGCGGGAAGAACTGCTCCTTCGCCTGCGCGAAGCCGGCCGTGGTGGTGGTGGCGAGCACGAGGGCCGCGGAAGCGGCGATCAGGGCGCGCGTTCTTTTCATCATCTCTGTCTCCTGTGGGTTATCGGTTCGGGGCGAATCGGCCGTTGTCGTGCACTCTCCCGCTGCCTGTCAGTGAGGGAACGGCCAGGTCCTCATCTTTTGTTTGCCCAGTGCCCACAGGCGGCCCAGCCCGTGCGGTTCCACGATGAGGAACCAGACGATCAGGGCGCCGAAGACCATGGCTTCGGCGTGGGCGACGCCCGTGGTGCTGATGGACACGCCCACGAGCGCGCCCAGCACCGGCAGGGACTGGTTGAGAAAAATCGGCAGCAGCACGATGAAGGCCGCGCCGAAGAAGGCGCCGACGATGGAGCCCAGGCCGCCGATGATGATCATGAACAGCAGCTGGAACGAGCGCTCCACGCCGAAGGCGGCGGGCTCCCAGGCGCCCAGGTGAACGAAGGCCCACAGGCCACCGGCCACGCCAATGATGAAGCTGGAGACCGCGAAAGCGGTGAGCTTGGCGTACATCGGGCGGATGCCAATGACCGCGGCGGCCACGTCCATGTCGCGGATGGCCATCCACTCGCGGCCGATGGCGCTGCGCACCAGGTTCTTCGCGAGCCAGGCAAACACCACCACGAAACCCAGGCAGAACAGGTACTTCTCCACCGGCGTGTCGATCGACCAGCCCATCAGCTGCAGGTTCGACACGGACACCGAGCCGGAAGGCGAGTCGTTGGTGAACCACTTCACGCGCAGGAACATCCAGTCGGCGAAGAACTGAGCGGCCAGCGTGGCGACAGCGAGGTACAGGCCCTTGACGCGCAGGCTGGGCAGGCCGAACAGCACGCCGAACACCGTGGCGCACAGGCCGCCGATGAGCAGGGCCACGATCAGGGGCATGCCATCGACACGCACCAGGCTGTTGTAGGCCATGTAGGCGCCCATGGCCATGAAGGCGCCCGAGCCCATGCTGATCTGGCCGCAGTAGCCCACCAGGACGTTCACGCCGATGGCCGCGAGCGCGAGGATCAGGAAGGGCACGAGAATCGCCCGCAGCAGGTAATCGCTCGCGAGCGCCGGCACCACCAGGCAGACGACCGCCAGCAGGGCCAGCACGAGCCACCGGTCCTGGTCGATGGGGAAGATCTGCTGGTCGGCGCGGTAGGAGGTTTTGAACTGACCGTTTTCGCGATAGAACATGGTCAGCTCCTCAGACGCGATCGATGATCTTCTCGCCGAACAACCCTT
>NZ_MKSS01000225.1:0-15123 GCF_001897365.1 Hydrogenophaga sp. 70-12 | reverse complement strand
GCACGATCAGCACCGTGCCCACCTGCGCTTCCAGGGCGCGCAGGCGCTGCGACACGGCCGACTGCGTGATCGACAGCCGCTGGGCGGCGCGCTCGAAGCCGCCCTCCTCCACGATGGCGGCCAGGCATTCCAGGGCGTCGGGGTCGAAGGTGCTCATCAAAGGCCTCCGCGCAATGCGCGTCGATGCGAGCCCCTTCGGGCGGTCGGGCGGGGCTCTGGGTGCGATCTTGTATCAGTCAAACTGATGAACTCGATTTTGCTTGAATCTCGCTTCACCTGAATCGGCGATTTCCCGACACTGCCGGGGTCAGCGATCCGCTGTTCGGAGAAAGCCATGAAAGTCACCGTTCTGGGCGCCGGCATCATCGGCGTGAGCACCGCCTGGCACCTGCTGCAGCGCGGGCACGAGGTCACCCTGGTGGACCGCCAGCCCGACGCCGCGCTGGAGACCAGCTTCGCCAACGCAGCGCAGATCTCGGTGAGCTACTGCGAACCCTGGGCCAACCGCGAAGCGCCGCTGAAGGCGCTGAAGTGGATGTTCTCGCCCACCTCGCCGCTGCTGTTCCGCCCGCAACTGGACCCGGCGCAGTGGCGCTGGGGCCTGCAGTTCCTGGCCCAGTGCAACGACGCGGCCTTCGAGCGCAACGTGGCCCAGCTGGTGGCCCTGGGCACGTACAGCCACGCGGCGCTCAAGGACGTGGTGCGCGAGACCGGCATTGAGTACCAGCGCCTGGAGCGCGGCATCGCGCACTACTACGTGGACCAAAAGTCCTTCGAGGGCGCGGCCGCGGCGGCCGAGCTGATGGCGCGCTTCGGCGTGAAACGCCGCGTGGTCTCGCGCGAGGAGCTGCTGCGCATCGAGCCCGCGCTGTCGTCCTTTGCCGATCGCATCGTGGGCGGCACCTTCACCGAGAGCGACGAGTCGGGCGACGCGCGGGTCTTCACGCAACGGCTCGCCGCCCTGTGCGCCGCGCGCGGCGCCCGCCTGCTGTTCAACCACGACATCGAACACCTGGACGCCACCGGCGGCGCGCTGAACGCCGTGCGCGTGCGCAGCCGCGCCACCGGCGTGCTCAGCGCCCTCAAGGCCGACGCGACCGTGGTGGCCTGCGGCTCTTACACGACGCCGCTGCTGGCGGGCATCGGCGTGCGCGTGCCCATCTACCCCGGCAAGGGCTACAGCGCCACGCTGCCGCTGCTCAGGCCCGACCAGGCGCCGGTCGTGAGCATGATCGACGACAGCCTGAAGATCGCGATGTCGCGCCTGGGCAACGAACTGCGCGTGGCCGGCACCATCGAGCTCGGCGGCTTCGACCTCTCGCTGGACACACCGCTGGCGCGCCAGCGCGGCGAGATGCTGGTCCGCCGTATCGAGCAGGTCTTCCCCGGCGTGGCCGACACGCGCCTGCCGGCCGAGGGCGGCAACCCGCGTTTCTGGACCGGCCTGCGCCCGGCCACACCCACCAACATCCCGCTGATCGGCCGCCTGCCGGTGAAGGGCCTGTGGATCAACGCCGGCCACGGCACCCTGGGCTGGACGCACGGCGCGGGCTCGGGCAAGGCCCTGGCCGAACTCATCAGCGGCGAACGCCCGGCCATGGCCTTCGGCTTCCATGGCATGGAGGCCGCGCGGGCGGCGCGCGGCGCGCCGGCTCAGGCGTCCTTCTCGCCCGGTTCGTAAAGCGTCTCGCGCCCCATGCGGTCGACGATGAGCTCGGCCGTCCAGGGCAACATGAGCGAGCCGCAGCGGCTGTCGCGGTAGAGGCGCTCCAGCGGCAGGTGCTTCATCATGCTCTGGCCGCCGCAGGTGCGGATGGCCAGGCGCGCGATGTCGTTGGCGCCTTCCATCACCGCGTGGTGCGCGGCGTACAGGCGCAGCTTCTCGTCCTTGCCCGGGTTGGGCCGCGCCTCCTGGATGGCGCGCGAGAACAGCGCCTTCATGCCCTCCAGCTGCAGGCGCATCTGCGCCACCGCGATCTGCTTGGTGGGGTACTGGCGGCGCTTCACCGGCGGCTCGCCCTCGACCTCGCCGCGCAGGTATTTCACGGTGAAGTCGTAGGCCGCGTTGGCCAGGCCCAGGTAGGTGGGCGCGAGCGTGAAGAACATGGCCGGCCAGGTCTGCGCGCCCACGAAGTAGATGCCGCGCGGCATGAGCTGTTCGGCGTCGCTCACGAACACGTCCTTGAACGTGAGGTTGCGGCTCACGGTGCCGCGCATGCCCAGCGGGTCCCAGTCGCCGCTGATGGCCAGGCCCTCGCTGGTGGCGGGCACGCTGATGTACATGGTGTCGCGCGGGTCCGGGTCCTTGCCCTCCACGTCTTCGGTGCAGAGGATGCCGTAGTAGTCGGCCGCGCCCGACAGGCTGGCGAAGATCTTGCGGCCGTTGATGAGCCAGCCGCCCGCCACCTTCTTCGCCGTGGTGCCGAAAGGCGCGCGCCCGGCCGCGGCGGCCGAGCCTTCGCTGAAGGGCTGGGCGTAGACCGCGCCCTTGTCGACGATGCGCTGGAAGTGCAGCTCGCGCCGCGCGGCGTGCTCGGCGCGCTGGGTCTCGGTCATGGGGATGCCGTCGGCCAGCACGCCGGTCCACATGGTGCTGCAGATGTGCATGTTCCAGGTGAGCGCGGTGGCACCGCAGAAGCGGCCAACCTCGGCCGCGACCATCATGTAGGTGGGGTAGTCGGCGCCCAGGCCGCCGTGGTCCTTGGGCACGCACAGGCGCAGGAAGCCGGCCTCGCGCAGGTCCTCGTAGTTGGCGAAGGGGAAGCTCGCCTCGCGGTCCCACTGGGCGGCGCGCGGCGCGAACTTCTCGCGGCCCAGGCGGTTCGCCACCGTGAGCAGTTCGCGCTGCAATGGCGTGAAGGCCATGTCGCCCACGGCGGGGGTGAAGTCCAGGCCGGTGTTCAGGGGCTCGCGTTGCATGCTCGGTCTCCTTGGATGGGGTGGTCAGTGCAAGTCGCCCGCCGGCGAGGGCGCGCGCTCGGCCAGGAAGTCGAGCAGCAGGCCGTCGAAAGCCTCGGGCGCTTCCAGGTTCATGAGGTGGCCGATGCCCTTGAGCTCGGCGTAGCGCGCGTTCGGGATGGCCTCGGCCATCTGCTTCATCACCGACGGCGCGGCCACGCGGTCGAACTCGCCGCCGATGAGCAGCGTGGGCACGCGGATGTCGCGCAGCGCGGCCTGGCGGTCGAAGGTGACCAGGCAGTCCAGCGCGCGGCGGTAGGTGGCGGCGGGCACGCCGCCCATGCAGTGCTCGGCCAGGCGCAGGCCCTCGGGCAGCGCGCCGGGGCCGGCCATCTGCGGCACCAGCACCTGGGCCACCTCGGCCATGCTCTTGCCCGCGTCCAGCGGCGCGGTGCGCTGGGCGACGAACTGGCGCGCCCAGGTCTCGGCGTCGCGGCCGTCGGTGCGCTTGCCGAAGGCGGCCGAGGTGCCCGCGAGCACCAGCCGGCTGACCTTGTCGGGCCGGCGCGCGATCACCTCCTGCGCGACCATGCCGCCCATGCTGTGGCCCACCAGCACCACGCTCTCGCACTGCAGGGCGTCGATGAGGTTCACGCAGCTCTGCGCCAGGCCCTTGAAGGTGTAGGGCTCGATGGGCGCGCTGTGGCCATAGCCCGGCATGTCCCAGGCGATGGCGCGGTAACCCGCGCCGGCCAGCGATTCGACCTGCGGCGCGAAGGCCAGGTGGCCGCCGCCGATGCCGTGCAGCATCAGCACGGTGGCGCCGCTGCCGAGCGCGGTGAAGGTGGGCAGCGCGTTCATTCGCCCACCACCTGGCCGGCGTCGACCACCACCGTGTCGTCCAGCCAGACGGTGCAGCCACGCAGCGGGAAATCGAAGTGCCCACGCGTGTGCCGCCCGGCCACCTCGTTGGCGCCCGTGCTGTAGAGGAAGTTGCCGGCGAAGGCGCGCAGCTCGGTGCCGTTGAAGTCGCGCTTGTCGTAGAGCGCCATGCTGTCCCAGCGCGCCTTGAGATTGAGGCCATAGCCCACGTGGCTCACGGCGTAGGCCTCGGGCTCGCCCCAGGCGGCGTAGTGGGCGCGCAGCAGTTCGGCGTCGACGCCGCTGCCCTCGATGCGCGTGACCGTGTCGGCCTCGATGCGCAGCGCGATGGGGCGCTCGATGTAGCGCTTGAAGGTGAGGTTCACGTCGCCCTCGGCCAGCACCAGGGTGCCGTTGACGGTGCCGCGCGCGGGAAAGCCCAGCACCATGCCGCCCGGCCAGTGCGTGAGCGTGCCGGGCCGCGTGGTGCTGCCCCAGTTGCCACCGAGCACGGCGCCGGCGAGGTCGACGTGCAGGTCGGTGCCGGCGGCCGAGGCGACGCGCAAGCGCTTGGCGCCACGCAGGCGCTTGAGGTGCGCCTTCACGCGCGCCTCGGTGGCCTCGTCGGGCAGCAGGCGCATCAGGGCCTCGGGGTGCTCGTCGCTCACGTACACCACGCGCGGCTGCGTCTGGCCATTGCCCTGCAGGATGGCCGGCAACTCGGGCGCGTGCATCAGGCCCTCGGCGGTGCAGTCGATCACGAGTTGGCTGCCCGCGAGCGCGGCGATCACCGGCTGCAGCTGCTGGATGGCCGGGCTGGCGCCGGTGGAGCGCTGCACCGGCGCGTCGCCGCTGAACACGGAGGGCAGCGTCAGCCGGAAGCAGCGCGCGCCCAGGCGCGCGGCCGCCAGGTGCGCCAGCTCGACCAGCACCGGCCGGCTCTGCGTTTCGCCCAGGATGGCGACCACCTCGCCCGGCTGCAGGGCGCAGCGCCTGAGCAGGGCCTCGAAGGCGTCGATCCAGGCGGGTTCGATCCGCTCCTGCAGCATCGGGTCTCCTTTTTTGTCGGGGTGGGAATCGCTGGCGGGCCATTATTCATGAAAATTCATGTAAATTGCGCCCCATGTCCCCCGCCCGTCAGGCTGGCCACGCGGCCCGCCCCCCCGATTTCTCGGCGCATGAGTTCCGCGCCTCGCTGGGCATGTTCGCCACCGGCGTGACCATCGTCACCGCGCGCGCGCCCGATGGCGCGCTCATCGGCCTCACCGCGAACTCCTTCAACTCGGTCTCGCTGTCGCCGCCGCTGGTGCTGTGGAGTCTGGCGCACCACGCGGGCTCCATGGCCTTCTTCCGCAACGGCTCGCACTACGCCATCAATGTGCTCGCGGCCGACCAGCAGGCCCTGGCCGAGCGTTTCGCGGCGCGCGGTATCGACCGCTGGAACGGCGTGGCCTTCAGCGAAGGCGGCCATGGCGCGCCGTTGCTCGACGGCGCGGCCGCCGTGTTCGAGTGCTTCAACCGCAGCCAGTACACCGAGGGCGATCACGTGATCTTCGTCGGCGAAGTGGAGCGCTGCAGCCACCGGCCCGGCGCCTCGCCGCTGCTGTTCCACGGCGGGCGCTTCTACGCGGAGCACCCGCTGTGAAGGAGCGGCGCGATCCGCCGCCGGGCCGCCCCAAGACGGATCAGCCCCCCCGGGGGGCAGCGACCCGCGAAGCGGCGGAGCGTGGGGGCACACGTTTCACCGACGACTATCTGGGCTACCTGCTCGGCCAGGCCAACCACGCCCTCTTCAAGGAGTTCGACGCCCAGGTGCGCGAGGCCGGCCTGGGCTCGCTGGAGTGGCGCGTGCTGGCGGTGCTCAGCGGCGAGTCGCCCATGGCGGTGGGCCAGCTGGCGCACGAGGTGCTGAGTCAGCAGCCCACCGTCACCAAGCTGCTGCAGCGGCTGGTCGCGCAGGGCTGGGTGGCCCTGCACGACGACCCCGCGGACCAGCGCCGCACGCTGGTGTCCATCACGCCCGCCGGCCAGAAGAAGGTGGCGCCGCTGCTGCGCCGCGCCCGCGCGCACGAGGCCGCCATGCTCGCCGAGTTGTCGGCCACCGAAGTGCAGCGCCTGAAGACCCAGCTCAAGCGCCTGGCGCAGCCGCGCTGAGCGCAGAACCCCTGCGACACGCGCGCCGCGCGGCGCCCCGCACAATCACCGGCCATGCCGCCCGCCACGCCTCCCGTTCGCAAGACCCACCTCGATTCCCTCGCCATCACGCTGCTGGTGGCGTGCTGCGCGTTCTGGGGTTTCCAGCAGATCCTGATCAAGGTGGCCGTGGCCGAGGTGCCACCGCTGTGGCAGGCCAGCCTGCGTTTCTGGGGCGCCACGCTGCTGCTGTGGCTGTGGTGCCGCGCGCGCGGCGTGCCGCTGTTCCAGCGCGACAGCACGCTCAAGGCCGGCCTGCTGGCGGGCCTGCTGTTCGCGGGCGAGTTCAGCTTCATCTACCTGGGCCTGCAGCTCACCTCGGCCTCGCGGCTCACGGTGTTCCTCTACACCAGCCCCTTCGTGGTGGCTCTGCTGCTGCCGCGCGTGGTGCCCAGCGAGAGGCTGCGCCGCGTGCAGTGGGTGGGCCTGGTGATCGCTTTCGCGGCGGTGGTCACGGCCTTCAGCGAGGGCTTCTCGAACGGCTCGCCCGGGGCCGGCCAGTGGCGGGGCGACGCCATGGCCCTGGGCGCGGGCCTTCTCTGGGGTCTGACCACGCTGACCATCCGCGCCAGCCGGCTCGCCACGGCCAGCGCCGAGAAGACCCTGTTCTACCAGGTGGCCGTCACGGCCGCGGTGGCGCCGCTGCTGTCGCTGGCGCTGGGCGAGACCTGGGGCTGGTCGTACTCGGGCCTGGCCTGGGGCTCGATCGCGCTGCAGACGGCGGTGGGCGCCTTCGCCAGCTACCTGGCCTGGATGTGGATGCTGCGCCACTACCCGGCCACGCAGATCAGCACCTTCACCTTCCTCACGCCGGTGTTCGCGCTGGTGTTCGGCGTGCTGCTGCTGGGCGAGCCGCTCACGCTGCGGCTGATGCTGGCGCTGGGGGGCGTGGCGCTGGGCATCGTGCTGGTGAGCCGGCGCTGAAGCCGAACCGGCTCAGCCGCCGCGCGCGCCGAAGTGCGCCTGCAGCGCCTGCAGCGCGTGGCGCACCTTGGCCGGCTGCTCGTCGCGCCGCGGCGTGACGGCAAACACCGCGGCCGGCTCCAGGCGCCAGTCGGGCAGCAACGGCACCAGGCGGCCCTGGTCGAGCGCGGCGCCCACGTCGTCGCGCATGCCGACATACAGGCCCCAGCCTTCGAGCGCCAGGGCCTCCAGCACCGTCACCTGCGACGCCAGCACGCGCGGCTCCACACGCACCTCGGCGCGCGCGCCCTGCGGCCCCTGGAACGCCAGCGCCGTCGCCGCGCCACTGCGCGGCGGCAGGCCCAGCCAGTCGTGGCCGGCCAGCTCGCCGGGGTCGCGCGGCCAGCCGCGCTCGGCGAGGTAACGCGGCGCCGCGCACAGCACGCGCTGCAGCTCGCCCAGGCGGCGCGCCACCAGGGCCGAGTCGGTGAAGCGGCCCACGCGCAGCGCGAGGTCCACGCGCTCGGCGATGAGGTCGATGGGCGTGTCGTCCAGCAAGAGGTGCAGGTGCAGACGCGGATGGCGCCGCAGCGGCTCCAGGGCGCTGGCCAGCAGATCGCCGAAACCGATGGGCGCGGCCAGGCGCAGCTCGCCCTCGGGCTCGTCGCGCAGGCGCTCCAGTGCCTGATCGGCGCTGCGGGCCTGGGCGACCATGGCCGCGCAGGCCGGGTGGTAGCGCTCGCCGGCCTCGGTGAGCGTGAGCCGGCGCGTGGAACGGTGCAGCAGCACCAGACCCAGGGAGCGCTCCAGCAGGCGCAGCTGCTGGCTCACGGCGGACGGCGTGCTGCCCAGGCGGCGCGCGGCCGCGCTGATGGAGCCGCTGTCGACGATCTCGGCGAACAGGGCCATGCGGCGCAACTTGTCGGCCAGGGCCTGGGCTTCACTCATTAGATTTTCTACACAATGAATGCCGATTTTGCCGTCTGGTGGCTTCTTTGTGTAGCAAGGAGACTAACCGCCATTCACAACCCGCAGGAGTTTCCCCATGAAGATCGCCCTCATCGGTGCCACCGGTTTTGTCGGCAGCGCCGTGCTGAACGAACTGCTGTCGCGCGGCCACGCCGTGACCGCGCTGGCCCGCCACCCCGAGAAGTTCGCCGCCCGCGACGGCCTGGCGGTGGTGCGCGCCGACGTGCTGGACGCCGCCCAGGTGGCCGCCGCGGTGCGCGGCCACGACGCCATCGTCAGCGCCTACAACCCCGGCTGGAGCGAGCCGCGCATCTACGAATTGTTCGGCCAAGGCTACGACGCCATCCTGGCCGGCGCCCGACAGGCCGGCGTGAAACGCCTGCTGGCCGTGGGCGGCGCGGGCAGCCTGGAGGTGGCGCCCGGCGTGCAGCTGGTGGACACGCCCGAATTCCCCGCCGAGTGGAAACAGGGCGCGCTGGCCGCGCGCGACCTGCTCACGCGCCTGCGCGGCGACACCGCGCTGGACTGGAGCTTCCTGTCGCCGCCGGTCCTGCTGGCCCCGGGCGAGCGCACGGGCCGCTACCGCGTGGGCGGCGACCAGCCGCTGCCCGGCCAGGGCGGGCAGCCCTCGGGCATCTCGGTGGCCGACCTGGCGGTGGCCATCGCGGACGAGATCGAAAAGCCGCAGCACCGGCGGCGCCGCTTCACCGTGGCGAACTGAAGCCCCACGCGTCCCCCGGCCCGGGTCGCTGCCCGCGCAGGGGCCGATCCGGCGGGAGGCGGACCGGCGCCGGATCGGCCTAGGCCGCCCCCCCGCGCTCGCGCGCCAGCCGCACGTACCAGTCCAGGCTGCCGGGGTTGGCCATGGCCTCGCGGTTGATGACCTTCTCGATCGGCTGGCCCAGCAGCAGCTTCTTGATCGGCAGCTCCTGCTTCTTGCCCGAGAGCGTGCGCGGGACCTCCGCCACCTGGTAGATGGCGTCGGGCACGAAGCGCGGCGACAGCGCCTGGCGGATCGCGGCGTTCAGGCGCTGGCGCAGGGCCTCGTCCAGCGTGTGCCCCTCGCGCAGCACCACGAACAGCGGCATCCAGCTCTCGCGGCCCAGGTACTCCAGGTCCACCACCATCGAATCGAGCACCTCGGGTAGGGCCTCGACGGCGCTGTAGATCTCGCTCGTGCCCATGCGCAGGCCGTGGCGGTTGATGGTGGCGTCGGAGCGGCCATAGATGACGCAGGAGCCGTCGGGCAGCACGCGCAGCCAGTCGCCGTGGCGCCAGACGGCGCCGGCCTCGGGGCCGAGGTCACCGCCCCCTGGCCGGCGCCCGTGGCCGGGCGGGTAGGCGTCGAAGTAGCTGCCGATCAGGCGCTGGTTGTCCTTGTCGCCCACGAAGTACAGCGGCATCGAGGGAATGGGCTGGGTGCAGACCAGCTCGCCCACCTCGTCGATCACCGGTTCACCGCGCTCGTTCCAGGCCTGCACCGCGCAGCCCAGCAGCCGGCATTGCATGCGCCCGGGCGTCTGCGGCAGCTCTCGGTTGCCGCCGATGAAGGCGCCCGCGAAGTCGGTGCCGCCGCTGATGTTGCACCACCAGATGTCGCCCGCACGCTCCCCCGCTTCGCGCGGCCCGCTGCCCTCTGAGGGGGCCGGCCCCCCTGGGAGCGGCCCGGCGGGGGGTCGCTCCCGCAGGCGACGGAACTGCTCGGTGCCCCAGCGCTGCGCGTCCTCCGACAGCGGCGAGCCCGTGCTGCCCAGGGCGCGCACGCGCGACAGATCGCCGCAGCGCGACAGGTCCACGCCGGCCTTGAGGCAGTTGGCGTAGAAGGCCGCGCCGGCGCCGAAGAAGGTGACGCCGGTCTCGGCCGCGAAACGCCAGAGGGTGGTCCAGTCGGGCGCGTCCTTGGCGCCGCCCGGGTTGCCGTCGTAGATGACGCAGGTGGTGCCATTGAGCAGGCCGCTGACCTGCGCGTTCCACATCACCCAGCCGGTGGAGCTGTACCAGTGGTAGCGCTCGCCCCAGCTGTTGGGCTCGTAGCTGCAGCCCACGTCGTTGTGCAGGCCCTTGAGCGCCAGGCCCACCAGCACCGTGCCGCCATGGCCGTGCACGATGGGCTTGGGCAGGCCGGTGGTGCCGCTGGAATAGACGATCCACAGCGGGTGGTCGAAGGGCAGGTCTTCGGGCTCGAAGGCCGCGGTCTCGGCGTCGTCGCGGGCCACCACGGCCTCCAGGTGCGCGCAGGGCGCGGCCTGCGCCAGCGCGCGCGCCTTCTCATCGGGTGTATCGGCCAGGTTGGTGTGCAGCAGCACGTGGCGCACCGTGGGCAGGGCCGCGCGCAGCTCGGCCACCACGCCCAGGCGGTCGATGTCGCGGCGGCCGTAGGTGACGCCGTCGCAGGCGATCAGCGCCACCGGCCCGATCTGGCGGAAGCGGTCGAGCACGGCGTTGGTGCCCATGTCGGGCGCGCAGACGCTCCACACCGCGCCGATGCCCACCACGGCCAGGAAGGCGACGGCCGTCTCGGGGATGTTGGGCAGGTAGGCGGCCACGCGGTCACCCGGACGCACCCCCTGGGCCTTCAGGTGCAGGGCCAGCGCGGCCACCTGGCGGCGCAGCTCGGGCCAGCCCAGTTCGGTGTGGCGGCCCTTTTCGTTGCGGGCGATCAGCGCCGGCATGCCGGCCGCGTGGGCCGGCGCCACGTGGCGGAACACCTGGCCCGTGTAGTTGGCGCGCCCACCCACGAACCACCGGGTGCCGGGCATGGTGTTTTGAAACAAAACATTCTCTTCATTGCATCCAAAATGCAATCCAAAGTACTCTTCCGTCGATTTCCAGAACGCCGGAAGATCGGTGACGGACCACTGCCACAGCCCGTGGTAGTCGTCAAAGCGCAGGCCGCGGTGCTGCGCGAGCCAATCGGTGTAGCGGCGGATCTGGGGCACGTAGGGAGGCGTTGGCATGGGGCTCCTGCTGGGGTTGCGGGCCGCAGCGTAGCGCCGTCCCGCCGCACTGTCAGTCCCCGCGGCGCGCCTGCGCGACGCGCCCACCTTTCGCCGCCATGCCATCGCCACGCTCCTCCTCTTTCACGCCACGCAACGACCGCCAGCAGGCCATCCTGCGCGCGGCCGAGCGGCTCTTCGCCCAGCGCGGCTTCCACGCGGTCACGGTGCGGCAGATCGCCGAGGCCGCCAAGGTGCCGCTGGCCCTGGTGGGCTACTACTTCGCCCACAAGGAAGGTTTGTTCCGGGCCATCTTCGCGCACCACGGCCCGCTGCACCACGAGGCCATGCGCGCCCTGGAGGACGCGCGCCGCGCCGCCGCCGCGCCCGGCGAAGCCGACGGCCTGCGGCGCGTGGTCGAGGCCTTCGTGCTGCCGCTGCTGCGCTGGCGCCACCACAGCGCCAGCCAGCACTACGCGCAACTGCTCGCGCGCGAGCTGGCCCAGGCCGCGCCCGAGGCCGAGCCCGCGCTGCAGGAGCACGTCGACCCCCTGCTGCAGCGCCTGTTCGACGCCCTGCAGGCCGCCTTGCCCAGGGCCTCGCGCCACGACCTGGCCGACGCGCTGCGCTTCGCCCTGGGCGCGGTGCAGGCGCACCTGGCGGAGCACCGGCTCGACCGGCTCGTGGCCGGCACGCGCGCCGGCCCGGCCAGCGCCCAGCGCTTGAGCGAATTCATCGCCAACGGCATCCGAGCGGTGCTGGCGCCCGCCCGCGCGCAGCCGGCCGAGCGGGCCTGAGCCCGCGCGTGCGCGACGCGCCGCGCACGCCACTTGCTTGCACAATCGCGTGCCACTTCGGCACGACAACAACATGAGGAGCGAGTGAGATGGGCCTTTTCAACTGGACGGAGAAACCGGCGAGCACCCTCGGGCAGGGTGGCGTGATCGCCCCCGACGAACGCCTGCCCTGGCCACAAACCACGGTGATGGGCGTGCAGCACGTCATCGCCATGTTCGGCGCCACGGTGCTGGCGCCGCTGCTCATGGGCTTCGACCCGAACGTCGCCATCCTCATGAGCGGCATCGGCACCCTGATCTTCTACTTCATCACCGGCGGCAAGGTGCCCAGCTACCTGGGCTCCAGCTTCGCCTTCATCGGCGTGGTGATCGCAGCCAGCGGCTACGCCGGCGGCGGGCCCAACGCCAACCTGGGCGTGGCGCTGGGCGGCATCATCGCCTGCGGCGTGCTCTACACGCTGATCGGCTTCGTGGTGCAGGCCGTCGGCACCGGCTGGGTCGAGCGGCTCATGCCGCCAGTGGTCACTGGCACGGTGGTGGCGGTGATCGGCCTGAACCTGGCGGCCATCCCGATCAAGAACATGGCGCCCACGGGCTTCGACGCCTGGATGCAGGCCATCACCTTCGTCAGCGTGGGCCTGGTGGCCGTGTATGCGAGCGGCATGGTGCAGCGCCTGCTCATCCTGGTGGGCCTGATCCTGGCCAGCGTGGTCTACGCCGTGCTCACCAACGGCCTGGGCCTGGGCAAGCCGATCGACTTCAGCGGCGTGGCCAACGCGGCCTGGTTCGGCATGCCCTCCTTCGCCGCGCCGGTGTTCAGCGCCCAGGCCATGCTGCTGATCGCACCGGTGGCGATCATCCTGGTGGCCGAGAACCTGGGCCACGTGAAGGCCGTGAGCGCCATGACCGGCCGCGACCTCAACCCCTACCTGGGCAAGGCCTTCATCGGCGACGGTGTGGCCACCATCGTGAGCGGCGCCTCGGGCGGCACCGGCGTCACCACCTACGCCGAGAACATCGGCGTGATGGCGGCGACCAAGATCTATTCCACCGCCATGTTCGTGGTGGCCGCGCTGATCGCCATCGTGCTGGGCTTCAGCCCCAAGTTCGGCGCGCTGATCCAGACCATTCCCCTGGCCGTGATGGGGGGCGTGTCCATCGTGGTGTTCGGCCTGATCGCCATCGCCGGCGCCAAGATCTGGGTCGACAACCGGGTCGACTTCTCGGACAACCGCAACCTGCTGGTGGCGGCCATTCCCCTGATCCTGGGCACGGGCGACTACACGCTCAAGTTCGGCGGCTTCGCGCTGGGCGGCATCGGTACCGCGACCTTCGGCGCCATCGTGCTGTACTGGCTGCTGGGCCGCGGCCGGAAGGCCTGAGCATGCCGGCGATCTGGACCCGCCCCATCTCCTGCGAGATCCTGCACCAGCTGCACGAGGGCACCGCCGTGCGGCAGCTGGGCATCGAGTTCACCGAGGTGGGGGACGACTTCATCGCCGCGCGCGTGCCCGTGGACGCGCGCACCCGCCAGCCCTATGGCCTGCTGCACGGCGGCGTGAGCGTGGTGCTGGCCGAGACCCTGGGCTCCTGCGGCGCGGCCTTCACCTGCCCCGAAGGCCACCGCGCCGTGGGCCTGGACATCAACGCCAACCACCTCAAGGGCGCCACGCAGGGCTGGGTCACGGGCCTCACGCGGCCGGTGCACATCGGCCGCAGCACGCAGGTGTGGCACATCGACCTGCGCAACGACGCGGGCGAGCTCACCTGCGTATCGCGCATCACCCTGTCGGTCCTCGCGCCTCGCGCGAAGTGACCCCGTCCAGGGGCGCCACCGAGCCGGCTTCGCCGGGCCGTCGGTGCCGCCCCCTTGAGGGGGACGCGCGCAGCGTGGCGGGGGGCGCTATTTTTTCGTGCAGCGGCCTTCCGAGGTGGCCTGCCCGCGGAAATCGCTGCGCCAGGTGAGCGTGGCGGTGTCGATCTGGATGCGCTCGTTGTCCAGCGCAGTGAGCAGCACGGTGTCGAACACCGAGAAGCTGTACACCGGCACGCCGTCAATGGCCACGCCGCGGATGCGGCGCTCATCGAGCGTGAAGCGCACCTCGCGCACCCAGGCGCTGCGCGCGGGCAGGTAGACGGCGTCGCAGCTCAGCACCACCTGCTCGCCCGGCGCGGGTTCGGCGCGCGCCGGGGCCTGCGCCAGCACCAGCGCCGCCACGGCCAGCGCCGGCAGGGCCTTCACTCGGCGGCCCCGCGCTGCAGGCGCTCGCTCTTCCAGTAAACGTCGTCGCCGCCGTGCATGCGGTTGAGCACGCGCGCCAGCACGAACATCAGGTCGCTCAGGCGGTTGAGGTACTGGCGCGGCGCTTCGCGCACCGCGTCCACGTCGCCCAGGGCCACCACCGCGCGCTCGGCGCGGCGCGCCACGGTGCGGCACACGTGCGCCTGGCTGGCCGCGCGGTTGCCCGCCGGCAGGATGAACTCCTGCAGGCGCGGCAGGGCCGCGTTGTGCTCGGCCAGGGCGTCGTCGAGTGCGGCCACGGCCTCGGGCTTGAGCAGTTCATAGCCCGGGATGGACAGCTCACCGCCCAGGTTGAACAGCTGGTGCTGCACCTCCACCAGCAGCCCGCGCACGCCGGCCGGCAGCTCTTCGCACAGCAGCACGCCGATGTGCGAGTTGAGCTCGTCCACGTCGCCCATGGCGTGCACGCGCAGGTGGTTCTTGGACACGCGGGTGTTGTCGCCGAGGCCGGTGGTGCCGGCGTCGCCGGTGCGCGTGGCGATCTGGGTGAGTCGGTTGCCCATGGACGGTCGTCTCCTCTTCTGGCTCGTCGGCGCATTGTGCGCCAGTGATCGGGTGTAACCGCCCGCAGGGAAATGTGACGGGCGTCAAGCGCCGGTCAAGCGCGCAACGGCCGGCAAAAGCACTTGGTTCTGTCACACGGGGGCGTTGCAATCGCGGGCATCGCCCGCAGCTTGGGGCGACAACGGAGACCGAATGAACCGACCTCGCAAGACCCAGGCGCTGTCCCAGCGCTTCGAGGCGCGCAGCGTGCAACTGCTCGCCGCCTGGACCCTGGTGATCGCCGGCGCCGCCGCCACCGGCCCCTTCCTGCAGAAACCCCGCCAGGGCGCCACGCCCAGCGGCCTGTCCCTGCCCTCGGCCCAGGGCGCCCTGCCCGGCCCCACCGCCCGCGGCCCCCGCCGCTGAACACCCCCGGGCGTACACTGCGCGGTTTAGAAACCGCGCCGGAGACCGCCCCCATGAACGCCCCCACCGACGTCGCCCACCTGCTGCCCACCGTCGAGCAGCGCGAGGTGCCCGAGGCCTTTCTGGCCGCGCTGAAGCAGCGCTTCGGCGCGCAGTGCTCCACCGCCCTGGCGGTGCGCGAGCAGCACGGCCGCGACGAGTCCGCCTTCGTCACCGTGCCGCCGCCGGCGGCCGTGGTGTTCGCCGAATCCACGCGCGACGTGGCCGACGCCGTGGCGCTGTGCGCTCAGTACAAGGTGCCGGTCATTCCCTTCGGCGTGGGCTCCTCGCTCGAAGGCCACCTGCTCGCGGTGCA
>NZ_MKSS01000224.1:0-10349 GCF_001897365.1 Hydrogenophaga sp. 70-12 | reverse complement strand
CACCCAGCCTATCGATGTTGTTCATCTTGCCTCCCTCCTGTTAGCAGGCCGGCGGATGCTAGCACCGGCCGGCCAAGGCCATGCAGCGCAGGCATGGAGCCATCCTCAGCCCGCCTTGGACAAGCGCCGGGGCGCTGCGTACAGTGCTTGGCGCCGTGGCCCCGCAGCGGCCATGCCCCATCGAAGGACCCACCATGTCGTCGCCCACCCCTCCCTCCGTGCTGACCCAGGCCCTGCCCTCCTACCTCGACCCCCACCACCTCGGCCCCTGGGGCATCTACCTCCAGCAGGTCGATCGCGTCGCGCCCTACCTGGGCAAGCTGGGGCGCTGGGTCGACACCCTCAAGCGGCCCAAGCGCACCCTCATCGTGGACGTGCCCATCCATCTGGACAACGGCACCGTGGCCCACTTCGAGGGCTACCGCGTGCAGCACAACACCAGCCGCGGGCCCGGCAAGGGCGGCGTGCGCTTCCACCAGGACGTGACCCTGTCCGAGGTGATGGCCCTGGCGGCCTGGATGTCCATCAAGAACGCCGCAGTGAACGTGCCCTACGGCGGCGCCAAGGGCGGCATCCGGGTCGACCCGAAGCTGCTCACGCGCGGCGAACTCGAGCGCGTGACGCGCCGCTACACCAGCGAGATCGGCATCATCATCGGCCCGACCAAGGACATCCCCGCGCCCGACGTGAACACCAATGAGCAGGTCATGGCCTGGATGATGGACACGTACTCCATGAACGAGGGCGCCACCGCCACCGGCGTGGTCACCGGCAAACCGGTCGACCTGGGCGGCTCGCTCGGCCGGCGCGAGGCCACCGGCCGCGGCGTGTACACCGTCGGCATCGAGGCCGCGCGCCGCATCGGCCTGGACGTGACCCGCTCGCGCGTGGCCGTGCAGGGCTTCGGCAACGTGGGTGGCGTGGCCGGCAAGCTGTTCGCCGAGGCCGGCGCCCGCGTGGTGGCCGTGCAGGACCATGGCGGCACGGTCTACAGCGAGGCCGGGCTGAACGTGCCCGCCCTGCTCGACCACGTGGGCCGCCACGGCTCCGTGGCGGGCTTCGCGGGTGGACAGGTCATCCCCAACGAGGACTTCTGGGGCGTGCCTTGCGACATCCTCATCCCCGCCGCGCTCGAAGGCCAGATCACCGACAAGAACGCCGGCCGCATCCAGGCCCGCATGGTGATCGAAGGCGCCAACGGCCCCACCACCCCGCAAGCCGATGACATCCTGCACGACCGCGGCGTGCTCGTGTTGCCCGACGTGATCGCCAACGCCGGCGGCGTGACGGTGAGCTACTTCGAGTGGGTGCAGGACTTCTCCAGCTTCTTCTGGACCGAGGACGAGATCAACGCCCGCCTGGTGAAGATCATGAAGGACGCCTTCTCGGCCGTGTGGCAGGTGTCGGAGGACCACAAGGTCAGCCTGCGCACAGCCACCTTCATCATCGCCTGCCAGCGCATCCTGCACGCGCGCGATCTGCGCGGCTTGTATCCCTGACTCCCCCTGCGCCGCTGCGCGGCGTCCCCCTGTCTGGCGCGCCTGCGGCGCTTGGAGGGGGGACGATGCCCGCGGCCCGGCAAAGCCGGTTCCACGGCATCTCTGGCGTTGCGCACGCGCTCCGGGTAGGAAGCTGCGCAGCGGCCGCAGGGAGAATTCCTGCTATTGCAGGGTGTCTTTCACCGCCGGCAGCAGGGGCAGGGGCATCACCTCCACGCCTTCTTCCAGCAGCTCCAGGGCCACGGCCGCGCTGGTCTGGCCGCGGATGTTGCGGCGCTCGATCTCGCCGTGGTGCATGGCGCGGGCCTGCTCGGCGAACCGCTCGCCGACGTCTTCGGTGTTGACCATGATCTCGCGCATGGCCTTGAGCATGCGCGCCTGCAGCTCGGCCAATTCGGCCTGTGCGGGGTGGTTGCTGAGCGTGAGGCCTTCGGGGCCATGGGCCGCGCCCTGTGGCTCGCGGCCCGCACGCAGGTTCAGGCGCGGCGCCGAGAGTTTTTTCTCCACGCGCTGATCCCCGCACAGCGGGCAGCTCACCAGCCCGCGCTCCAGCTGCTGGTGGAAATCGTCTTCGGAGCCGAACCAGCCCTCGAACACGTGCTGGTGGGCGCATTGCAGATCGAGCACCTTCATGGCGCGCAATTATCCTGCCAGTCCAAGACCCATTGGCCACTGAGCACATTCTGCAGCCACAGCATGCCCACCAAGGTCTTGCTGTCGATGACCCGGCCGTCGCGGCACCAGGCCTGGAGTTCGGCCGGCGTGGCAGTGAAGACGTCCAGCGCCTCGCCGTCGTCGAGCGCGCGCTCGCCCAGGCTCAGGCCGCGCGCGAACCAGACGTCGATGACCTCGTCGGAGTACGCGATGGTGGGCGCCAGGCGGCCCGCGAAGGCCCATTGCCGGGCCGCGTAGCCGGTCTCCTCGCGCAGCTCGCGCCGCGCGCAGGCCAGGCTGCCCTCGCCGGCGTCGAGCTTGCCAGCGGGAAACTCCACCATGACGGCCCCCATGGGGTGGCGGTACTGGCGTTCCAGCACCACGCGGCCATCGTCCAGCAAAGGGACCACCATCACCGCGCCCGGGTGCAGCACGAATTCGCGCGTGGCCTCGGCGCCCGTGGGCAGGCGCACGGTGTCGCGCACCACGTGCAGGAAGTGGCCACGCAGCAGCTCGGCGCGCGCCAGCGGCGCTTCGGTCAGGTGAGGCTCATCCACCGCGGCGTTTGTAGAGGTAGCGGTACACGAAGCCCGGGAAGGCCAGCGTGAGGAACAGGCTTGCCGTGGTGGCGTAGAACTCCCAGCCCTGCGGGTAGATCTGGCCCACGCGCTGCTCCAGGGCCAGGCCCAGGGCCCCGACGGCGAAGTACAGCAGCACGAGTTCGAGCAGGCGCAGCCACAGCGTCTTGGGCTTCGCGCGCGGCAGCACTGCGAGCCAGCGGTTGTTGACGAAGGGCAGGTTCGCGGCCACCAGGGCGGCCGCCAGCACCAGCCAGATCAGAGCGGTTTGGTTCATGGCGACGGTGTGAGCGGTCCGGCGCGGGAGGGTTCCCCGCGCCGCGGCCTCAGGCGAACAGGGCCGCCACCGCCTGCGCGCACACGGCCATGAGGCCGCCCGGCACGATGCCCAGAATCAGCACCAGCGCGCCGTTCACCGACAGCACCGAGCGCACGTCCAGGCTGGCCTCGATGGGCGCGCTTTGCGTGGGCGCGTCGAAGTACATCACCTTGACCAGGCGCAGGTAGTAGAAGGCGCCGATCAGCGACATCACCACCGCGAACACGGCCAGGCCGACGTGGAAGGTGCTGGGCGAGGCCAGCAGCGCCTGCAGCACCGAGAGCTTGGCGTAGAAGCCCACCAGCGGCGGCACGCCCGCCAGCGAGAACATGCAGGCCGCCATGACGCCTGCGTACAGGGGGCTGCGCTGGTTCAGGCCGGCCAGGTCCTGGATGGTGTCGGACTCGAAGCCCGCGCGCGAGAGCAGGATGATCACGCCGAAGGTGCCCAGCGTGGTGAGCACGTAGGTCACCACGTAGAACATGGACGAGCTGTAGGCGTTGGCCATGTTGCTGCCGTCGCCGCCGGACACGCCGGCCATCAGGCCCAGCATGAGGAAGCCCATTTGCGCGATGGTGGAGAAGGCCAGCATGCGCTTGAGGTTGGTCTGCGCGATGGCGGCCAGGTTGCCCACCAGCAACGAGAGCACGGCCAGCACGGCCAGCATCTGCTGCCAGTCCACGGCCAGCGGCTGCAGGCCTTCGACGAGCAGGCGGATCACGATGGCGAAGGCGGCCAGCTTGGGCGCGCCGCCGATGAGCAGCGTGATGGACGTGGGAGCGCCGTGGTACACGTCGGGCACCCACATGTGGAACGGCGCCACGCCCAGCTTGAAGGCCAGGCCCGCGACCACGAACACCAGGCCCAGCACCAGCACCTGGACAGAGCCCTTGAGCGTGGCCTCGCCGCCGGCGATGGACGCCATCACCTGGCCGATGTCGAGCGAGCCCGTGGCGCCATAGACCATGGACAGGCCGTAGAGCAGGAAGCCGCTGGCCAGCGCGCCCAGCACGAAGTACTTCATGGCGGCTTCGGTCGCGGCGGTGTCGTCGCGGCGCAGCGCCACCAGCGCGTAGCTGGAGAGCGTGAGCAGTTCCAGGCCCAGGTAGATCACCAGGAAGTTGTGGCCCGAGATCATGACGAACATGCCCAGCAGCGCGAACAGGCTCAGGCTGAACAGCTCGCCGCCACGCAGCATGTCGCGCGCGCCGGCGTAGGCGCGGCCGTAGACCAAGGTGGCCATCAGGGCGATGGTGGCGAAGCACTTGAGCCAGTTGCCCATGGGGTCGCTGACGATCATGCCGCCGAAGCCCTCGATGGTGCTGCCCGAGGCGCCGGCCATGCCGAGGAACACCGCGACGACGGCCAGGGTGAGCAGGGTCAGCGCGTAGGTGCTGCCGCGCAGCGGCGTCTTGACCGCGAGGTCGGCCAGCGCGATGACGCAGGTCATCACCGCCAACAGAATTTCCGGGTAGGCCGCGACCCAGCTGAGTTTGTCGATCATGGGGCTGTTCTCGCTCGGTCTATTCTTGTCAGTTCAGCTTGGAGTTCGCCACGTGGCGCAGCAGCTCGGCCACGGCCGGGTCCATCACGTCGGTGAAAGGCTTGGGGTACACGCCCATGGCGAGCACGGCGATGGCCAGCAAGGCCATCACCAGGAATTCGCGCGCATTGATGTCGCTCAGGCCACGCACCTCGTCGTTGCCCGGCTCGCCCAGGTAGACGCGCTTGAACATCCACAGCGAGTAGGCGGCGCCGAAGATCAGGGCGGTGGCGGCCAGCAGGCCGATCCAGAAGTTGGCCTTGACGGCGGCGATGATCACCATCCATTCGCCCACGAAACCGGCCGTGCCGGGCAGGCCAGCGTTGGCCATGGTGAACAGCAGCGCGAAGGCGGCGAAGCGCGGCATGGTGTTGACCACGCCGCCGTAGTCGGCGATCTCGCGCGAGTGCACCCGGTCGTACAGCACGCCGATGGCCAGGAACATGGCCGCCGACACGAAGCCGTGCGACACCATCTGCACCAGGCCACCGCTCATGCCCAGGTCACTGAAGATGAAGAAGCCCAGCGTGACGAAGCCCATGTGCGCCACGGACGAATAGGCCACCAGCTTCTTCATGTCCTGCTGGACCATGGCCACCAGGCCGACGTAGATCACCGCGATCAGCGACAGCGCGATCATCAGCCAGGCCCATTCGTGCGAGGCGTCGGGCAGGATGGGCAGCGAGAAGCGCAGGAAGCCGTAGGCGCCCAGCTTGAGCATGATGGCCGCCAGCACGGCGGAGCCACCGGTGGGCGCCTCCACGTGCACGTCGGGCAGCCAGGTGTGCACCGGCCACATGGGCACCTTCACTGCGAAGGCCGCGAAGAAGGCGAAGAACAGCAGGGTCTGCGCGGTGCCGCCGATGGGCAGGCGGTACCAGTCGCTGAGCGCGAAGCTGCCACCCGACTGCACGTACAGGTAGATCAGCGCGATCAGCATGAGCAGCGAGCCCAGCAGCGTGTAGAGGAAGAACTTGAAGGCCGCGTAGATCTTGTTGGGGCCGCCCCAGATGCCGATGATGAGGTACATCGGGATCAGCGTGGCCTCGAAGAACACGTAGAACAGCATCGCGTCCTGCGCGCTGAACACGCCGATCATGAAGCCCGAGAGGATCAGGAAGGCGCCCATGTACTGGTTCACGCGCTCGGTGATCACCTCCCAGCCCGCGATCACCACGATGACGGTGGTGAAGGCCGTTAGCAGCACCAGCCACAGCGAGATGCCGTCCACGCCCAGGTGGTAGTGGACGTTGAAGCCCTCGATCCAGACGGCCTTCTCGACGAACTGCAGGGCCGCGCTGCCGACCTCGAAGCCGGTGTACAGCGGCACGGTGACGGCCAGGCCCGCGAGCGCGCCCAGGAGCGCAACCCAGCGGACCACGCCCGCGTGCTGATCGCGCCCCAGCGCGAGCAGCACGACGCCCACGAGGATCGGCGTCCAGATGGCAAGGCTCAGCAAACCCATGGTCTTTTCTTTCTTCGTTGTCTTATTTCGCGAGCCAGACGAAGTACGTCATGAACAGCATCACCCCCACGAGCATCACCAGCGCGTAGTGGTAGAGGTAGCCGGTCTGCGCGCGGCGCACCACGGCGGCGATGGCGCCGACGATCTTCCAGCTGGCGTTCACCACGCCGCCTTCGATGACGCCACGGTCCCCGCCCTTCCACAGGCCCACGCCCAGGCCGCGCGCGGCGCGGGCCAGCACGTTCTCGTTGAACCAGTCCATGTAGTACTTGTTCTCGAGGATGACCACGATGGGCCGCAGCGCGCGCGCGATGGCCGCAGGCACGGCCGGGTTGACCAGGTAGCAGTACCAGGCGCTCACGGCACCGGCCAGCGCCAGGTACAGCGGCGCCGTGCTGAAGGCGTGCGTGGCCATGGCCCAGGCGCCGTGGAACTCTTCGGCGAAGGTCTTCAGCGCGGGGTGCGCGTCGGCGTTGACGGTGATGGCATCGCGGAAGAAGTCGCCGATGACCATGGGCTCGATCGTGAAGTAGCCGATCACCACGGACGGAATGGCCAGCAGCACCAGAGGCAGGGTCACCACCCAGGGCGACTCGTGCGGCTTGCCGTCGCCGTGGCCATGCCCGTGATCGCCGTGGTGATCGTCATGGTGCGCGTCGGGGTTCTGGTCGTAGCGCTCCTGGCCGTGGAAGACCAGGAAGTACAGGCGGAACGAATAGAACGAGGTCACGAACACGCCCGCCAGCACCGCGAAGTGGGCGAACCCGGCGGCCGGCAGGTTGCTGAAGTGCACCGCCTCGATGATCGAGTCCTTGGAGTAGAAGCCCGACAACAGCGGCGTGCCGATCAGCGCCAGCGTGCCGATCAGCGAGGTGAGCCAGGTGATGGGCATGTACTTGCGCACGCCGCCCATCCAACGGATGTCCTGGTTGTGGTGCAGGCCCATGATGACCGAGCCAGCCGCGAGGAACAGCAGGGCCTTGAAGAAGGCGTGCGTCATCAGGTGGAAGACCGCGACCGAGTAGGCCGAGGCGCCGAGCGCCACCGTCATGTAGCCCAGCTGCGACAGCGTGGAGTAGGCCACCACGCGCTTGATGTCGTTCTGGATGATGCCCAGGAAGCCCATGAACAGCGCGGTGATGGCGCCGATGACCATGACGAAGTTGAGCGCCGTGTCGGACAGCTCGTAGAGCGGGCTCATGCGCGCGACCATGAAGATGCCGGCCGTCACCATGGTGGCGGCGTGGATCAGCGCGGAGATCGGCGTGGGGCCTTCCATGGAGTCGGGCAGCCACACGTGCAGCGGGAACTGCGCGCTCTTGCCCATGGCGCCGATGAACAGGCAGATGCAGATGACGGTGATCAGCATCCAGTCGGTGCCTGGGAAGCCCAAGGCACCGAGTTCACCCGCCTTGGCGAAGATCTCGCTGTAGTTCATGGTGCCGGCGTAGGCCACGATCAGGCCGATGCCGAGGATGAAGCCGAAGTCGCCCACCCGGTTGACCAGGAAGGCCTTCATGTTGGCGAAGATCGCCGAGGGCTTGTTGAACCAGAAGCCGATCAGCAGGTAGGACACGAGACCCACCGCCTCCCAGCCGAAGAACAGCTGCAGCAGGTTGTTGCTCATGACCAGCATGAGCATGGAGAAGGTGAACAGCGAGATGTAAGCGAAGAAGCGGTTGTAGCCGTCGTCGTCTGCCATGTAGCCGATGGTGTAGAGGTGCACCATGAGCGAGACGAAGGTGACCACCACCATCATCATCGCGGTCAGGCCGTCGACCAGGAAGCCGATCTCCATCTTGAGCCCGCCGATGACCATCCATTCGTAGATGGTCTGGTTGAAGCGGGCGCCGTCGATCACGTCGGCCAGCGTCATGACCGACAGGATGAAGGCGACCAGCACACCCAGGATGGTGGCGCCGTGCGAGGCGCGCCGGCCGATGACGTTGCCACCGAAGGCAGTGCCCAGGATGCCGGCCACCAGCGAGCCCACCAGGGGCGCCAGCGGCACGGCGAGCAGCGTGGAGGCGGATAGCGTGTTGCTCATGTTCCGGTCAGCCCTTGAGCGTGTTGAGTTCTTCGACGCTGATCGACGACTTGTTGCGGAACAGCAGCACGAGGATGGCGAGGCCGATGGCCGACTCGGCGGCCGCCACGGTGAGGATGAAGAACACGAACACCTGGCCGTGCAGGTCGCCCAGGTAGTGCGAGAAGGCCACGAAGTTCATGTTGACCGCGAGCAGCATGAGCTCGATGGCCATGAGCAGCACGATCAGGTTCTTGCGGTTGAGGAAGATGCCGACGACGGAGATCGCGAACAGGATCGCGCCGACCGACAGGAAATGACCCAGCGTGAGGCCGCTCATTTGAAATCCTCCGCGCAGTGCGCTACGGTGCGAGCCCCTTCGGGCGGCCGGGCGTGGCTCATGCCTTGCCCTCCTCGGTGTTGGGGGTGGCGGCCACGGGCGCCGGCTTGGCCGCCGCCATGGGCACGACCACCAGGCGGTCGCGGGCGCGCACGTGGACCTGGTCACCCGGGTTGATGGCCTTGCTGTCCTTGCGCTTGCGCAGCGTCAGCGCGATGGCCGCGACCATGGCCACGAGCAGGATGAAGCCCGCGACCTGGATGGGATAGAGGTAGGCCGAATACAGCAGCTTGCCGAGTTCGCCCGTGTTCGACACGTTGGCGGGCACGGTAGCGGCGGTGGTGGCGATGGAGGGGAAGCCCACCCACAGCACGGCGATCAGCTCGCCAGCCACCACGGCGCCGAGGATGGCCGCCAGCGGGAAGTGGTGCCAGAAGCCGCGGCGCAGCGACTCGATGTTGATGTCCAGCATCATCACCACGAACAGGAACAGCACCATGACAGCGCCGAGGTAGACCAGCACCAGCGTGATGCCCAGGAACTCGGCCTTGAGCAGCAGCCACAGCGCGGCCGCCTGCGAGAAGGAGAGCATCAGGTACAGCACCGCGTGCACGGCGTTGCGCGAGGTGACCACGCGAAAGGCCGCGAACAGCAGCACCGCCGCGAAGAGGTAGAAGAAACCGGTGGTGAAGTCCATGGGATCTCTGGATGGGCTCGGTCGCGCCGCGCTCAGCGGTACTTGGCGTCGGCGGCCTTGGCCGCGGCGATCTGGGGTTCGTAGCGGTCACCCACCGCGAGCAGCATTTCCTTGGTGAAGTACAGGTCGCCGCGCTTTTCGCCGTGGTATTCGAAGATGTGCGTCTCGACGATCGAGTCGACCGGGCAGCTCTCTTCGCAGAAGCCGCAGAAGATGCACTTGGTGAGGTCGATGTCGTAGCGCGTGGTGCGGCGCGTGCCGTCGGCGCGCACATCGCTTTCGATGGTGATGGCGACGGCGGGGCACACGGCCTCGCAGAGCTTGCAGGCGATGCAGCGCTCCTCGCCGTTCTCGTAGCGGCGCAGCGCGTGCAGGCCGCGGAAGCGCGGCGACAGTGGTGTCTTCTCCTCGGGGAACTGCACCGTGACCTTGCGGCGGAAGGCGTAACGGCCGGTCAGGGCCATGCCCTTGGCCAGTTCGACGAGCATGAAGCTCTTGAAGAAGTCGCGGAAACTGAAGGGCGCGACGGCGGTGGTGGTACTCATGCTTGTGCCCTCCTCACTGCCAGATGTTCCAGCGCGTCTGCATGAGCGCACCCACGAGCAGCAGCCACACCAGCGTGACGGGGATGAAGATCTTCCAGCCCAGACGCATGATCTGGTCGTAGCGGAAGCGGGGGAAGGTGGCGCGGATCCAGATGAACATGGACACCACCACGAAGGTCTTGAGGCCCAGCCAGATCCAGCCCGGCACCCAGTTGAAGATGGCGCTGTCGATGGGGGGCAGCCAGCCGCCCAGGAACATCAGCACAGCCAGGATGGACACCAGCCACATGCTGGCGTATTCGGCGAGGAAGAAGATCGCGAAACCCATGCCCGAGTACTCGACCATGTGGCCGGCCACGATCTCGGCCTCGCCCTCGACCACGTCGAAGGGGTGGCGGTTGGTTTCGGCCACGCCCGAGATCACGTAAACCACGAAGATGGGCAGCAGCGGCAGCCAGTTCCAGGACAGGAAGTTCAGGCCCATGCCGGCGCCCATGCCGCGGGCCTGCGAATTCACGATCTCGGCCAGGTTCAGGCTGCCGGCGGTCATCACCACCACCAGGAAGCAGAAGCCGATGGCGATCTCGTAGCTCACCATCTGGGCCGACGCGCGCAGCGCGCCCAGGAAGGCGTACTTCGAGTTCGAGGCCCAGCCCGCGATGATCACGCCGTAGACCTCGATG
>NZ_MKSS01000223.1:0-1955 GCF_001897365.1 Hydrogenophaga sp. 70-12 | reverse complement strand
TGGCCACGCTGAACACCCTGTTCACCCTGGCCATGCAGCACGGCATGATCTGGGTGAGCCAGGGACTGATGCCCGCCAACACCAAGGCGGCCCAGCGCGACGACGTGAACTACCTCGTGTCGTACAGCGGCGCCATCGCGCAGTCGCCGTCCGACGCGGGCGCCCAAGACATGCTGGCGGGCGACCTGGAAACGGCGCGCCTGTTCGGCGAGCGGGTGGCGGCGATCGCGGCACGGTTCAAACCCTGATCTGAGCCGCTCCGTGGAGGCGTAGCATGCTGTCTCCATGAAGATCTTCAGCATCCTCCCCTGGGCAGACTGGCTCGCGCTGGTCTGCTTTTTTTCGCTCTGGATCGGCTACGCGACCGTTGCCAAGCCCTGGGCCCGGCGCAGGCCCTCGCTGCTGGCCACCACCAACCGCTACCGGCGCTACTGGATGGAACAGGCCATCGCCCGCGACCCGCGCATGCTCGACGGCCTGATCACGCAGAACCTGTCGAGCACGCCGTCCTTCTTCTCGTCCACGTCCATCCTGATCATCGGCGGCCTGTTCGCGCTGCTGGGCACCACGGACAAGGCCACCGAGCTGATGAGCGAGATCCCCTTCGCGCAGGCGACCACGCTGATCGTCTTCGAGTTCAAGATCCTGGTGCTGATCGCGATCTTCGTGTACTCGTTCTTCCGCTTCTCCTGGTCCATGCGGCAGTACACCTTCGTGGCGCTGGTGATCGGCTCCATGCCCCCGCCCGAAGATTTCGCCGCGGGCAAGTTCGACCGGCGGGCCTACGCCGACCGCGCGGGTGCCCTGGTGGCCTCGGCCGCCGAAACCATGAACGACGGCCTGCGCGCGTACTACTTTTCGTTCGCGCTGCTGGGCTGGTTCGTCTCGCCCCTGGCCATGGTGATGGCCACGGCCGTGGTGACGGCCATCCTGTACAGCCGGGAATTCCGCTCCGAGGTGCTGCACATCCTGCGCGACTGAATCGGGGACAGAGGGGCGCCTTCTAAAATCGGGTGATGTTTGTTCACCTGCGCCTGCACACCGAGTTTTCCGTCGTCGACGGCACCAACCGCATCGATGAGGTGATGGCCGCCGCCGCGGCCGACGGCCAGCCCGCGCTGGCCATCACCGACCTCAGCAACCTCTTCGGCGCCGTCAAGTTCTACCGCGCCGGGCGCGACGCCGGCGTCAAGCCCATCATCGGCGCCGAGGTGCTGCTGCAAGGCTTCACCGAGGAAACCCCGAACGCCATGCCCGGCGCCCACCAGCCGCCGCTGCCGCGCGTGCTGCTGCTGGTGCAGGACAAGCAGGGCTACCTGAACCTGAGCGAGCTGCTGGCGCGCGCCTGGACGCGCAAC
Source organism: Hydrogenophaga sp. 70-12 (assembly GCF_001897365.1). Lineage (NCBI taxonomy): Bacteria > Pseudomonadati > Pseudomonadota > Betaproteobacteria > Burkholderiales > Comamonadaceae > Hydrogenophaga > Hydrogenophaga sp. 70-12. Next base: position 597 of record NZ_MKSS01000223.1, on the reverse strand, counting down.
GTGGTGCGCGACCAGGCCGTGATCAAGCGCGAATGGCTCGAAGAGCTCAACGCGGGCCTGATCCTGCTGTCGGGCGCGCAGGCCGGCCCGGTGGGGCAGGCGCTGATGGCCGGCGATCCGCAGCGCGCGAGCGACGCCGCCCTGAACCTGGCCACCCTGTTCCCGCACCGCTTCTACATCGAGGTGCAGCGCGCCGGGCGCGCCGACGACGAACGCCACGTGGTCGCGGCCGCGCAGCTGGCCGCGCGGCTGCGCCTGCCAGTGGTGGCCACGCACCCGGTGCAGTTCCTGCGGCCCGACGACTACGAGTCGCACGAGGCGCGCGTGTGCATCGCCGAGGGCGAGATCCTGGCCAACAACCGGCGCGTGCGCCGTTTCACGCGCGAGCAGTGGTTCAAGCCCGCCGCCGACATGAGCGCGCTGTTCGCCGACCTGCCATCGGCCGTGGCCAACACGGCCGAGATCGCCAAGCGCTGCAACCTCACGCTGGTGCTGGGCAAGCCGCAGCTGCCCAACTTCCCCACGCCGCTCATCGATGGCGTGCCCATGCCCATGGAGGACTTCTTCCGCCAGTCCTCCTTCGAGGGCCTGGAGGAG
>NZ_MKSS01000222.1:0-1988 GCF_001897365.1 Hydrogenophaga sp. 70-12 | reverse complement strand
ACTTCGTCGACGCGCGCGTGCTCTCCATCTTCGAGGGCGCCGAGGAGACGCTGGCGCTCAAGGTGGTGGCGCGAAGCCTCATGGAGCGCGCGCTCGGCATCGCGCCAGCGGGGGCTTGAGATGGCGCAGCCACAGGGCATCCTGAGCGGCCTGCGCGTGGTGGAGGCCGCGGCCTTCGTGGCCGCGCCGCTGGGCGGCATGACGCTGGCGCAGATGGGCGCCGATGTGATCCGCATCGACGCCCTGGGCGGCGGGCTCGACCACCGCCGCTGGCCCGTGACCCGGGACAACACCAGCCTGTTCTGGTGCGGGCTCAACAAGTCCAAGCGCTCGGTGGCGCTGGACCTGGCCTCGCCCGAAGGCCGCGAGCTCGCCATGGCCCTGGCCTGCGCGCCCGGCGAGGACGCGGGCCTGTTCCTCACCAACTTCCCGCCGCGCGGCTGGCTGGACCACGAGGCCCTGAAGGCGAAGCGGCCAGACCTGATCCAGCTCACGCTGATGGGCGACCGCCACGGCGGCTCGGCGGTGGACTACACCGTCAACCCGCGCCTGGGCCTGCCCTACGTGACGGGTCCGGTGGACGGCGAAGGCGCGGTCAACCACGTGCTGCCGGCCTGGGACCTGATCACCGGCCAGATGGTGGCCGTGGGCCTGCTGGCCGCCGAGCGCCACCGCCGCCGCACCGGCCAGGGCCAGCACGTGACGCTGGCGCTGGAGGACGTGGGGCTGGCGGTGATGCAGCACCTGGGCTTCATCGCCGAGGCGCAGCAGGGCCAGCCGCGCGAGCGCCATGGCAATGCGCTGTTCGGTGCCTTCGGCCGCGACTTCCTCACACAGGACGGTGAGCGCGTGATGGTGGTGGGCCTCACGCCCCGGCAGTGGCGTTCCCTCGTCGAGGCCACGGGGCTGGGCGCGGCGGTGGACGCGCTGGGCGCGCGGCTGGGGGTGGACCTCTCGCGCGAGGGCGAGCGCTTCCAGGCGCGTGAGGCCTTGGCCGAACTGATCGGCCCCTGGATCGGCGCGCGGCCATTCGCGCAGGTGGCGCGGGCCTTCGACCAGCACGGTGTGTGCTGGAGCCGTTACCAGACCGTGGCCGAACTCGTGCGCGACCCCGAGTGCTCACCGGCCAACCCGCTGTTTCAGCGTGTGGAACAACCGGGCGTGGGCGAGATGCTCGCCGCGGGCATTCCGCTGAATTTCGGCGCCGTGCCGCGCCTGCCGGCGCAGGCCGCGCCGCGCCTGGGCGAGCACACCGAGGAGGTGCTCGCGCAGGTGCTGGGCATCGACGCCGCGCAGTTCGGCCGCCTGCACGACCGCGGTGTCGTGCGCACGGCCGACCGCTGATCCGACAGACCGGGGAAACCCCGAGTGATCGCGCCGCACAAACCCTTTTCATATACCGTCCCGTCGGACTATTATTCAACCCATGCAGCGCAGCTTGTGTTGCGCCGTCGTTCCGCCCCCCGCCCAACCCTAGGAGACCAGCCATGATTTCCCGCACCCGCCGCCTCGTCGGCGCCTTGGCGCTGATCGGCGCCTTCGCGGCCGCCGCGCCCGTGTCCGCCCAGACCACGGTCATCAAGTACTCCAACTGGCTGCCGGTGGGCCAGGCCATGCGCATGGAGGTGATCGAGCCCTGGATCGCCGAGGTGGAGAAGGTCACCGCCGGCCGCGTGAAGATCGACACCCTGCCCAAGGTGGTGGGCACGCTGCCCGCGCAGTTCGACGTGGCGCGCGATGGCCAGGCCGACCTGGTGGTCTTCATTCCGGGCTACACGCCCAACCGCTTCGACATCCTCGAAGCGCTGCAGATGCCCTTCGTGAGCGACAACCCCGAGGTGCTCGCGCCCATCGCTGACCGCTTCTTTCGCAAGCACCTCGCCAGCTACGGCGAGTTCAAGGGCGTGCACCCGCTGTCGGTCTACGTCGTGTCACCGGGCCAGCTGTTCAACAACAAGCGGCCGCTGCGCAGCATCGCCGACTTCAAG
>NZ_MKSS01000221.1:0-1940 GCF_001897365.1 Hydrogenophaga sp. 70-12 | reverse complement strand
TCGAACTCGTTGAGCAGGAATTCGCCCGCGCGCAGCAGTTCCTCGCCGGCCGGGGTGAGCATGGCGCGGCGCGCGCTGCGGTCGAACAGCAGCACGTCCAGCGCGTCTTCGATCTGGCGGATGCGGTAGGTGAGGGCGCTGGGCACCATGCCCAGGTCGCGCGCGGCGGCGGCCATGCTGCCGAGCCGGGAGACGGCCTCCACCAGGGCCAGGTTCTCGGCGGACAGGGCGCTGCGGGCGCTGATGGGAGCGGGCATCTGGGGGTGTTTCTGTTCAAAGATTTTGAATGATGCCATCAAAAGCCTGCGGCCCCGGTCAGGGGGGCGGCGCCCAGAATTCAGCCCATGCCAGCCCGCTGGCCCCCCCGAAAGAAAGGACCCCACCATGATGCAGATCCGCCGCTCCGACGCCCGTGGCTATGCCGATCACGGCTGGCTCAAGAGCTACCACTCCTTCTCCTTCGCCGACTACTTCGACCCTGCCTGGATGGGCTGGGGCAACCTGCGCGTCATCAACGAGGACCGCATCGCCCCGGGCACTGGCTTCGGCACGCACGGCCACCGCGACATGGAGATCATCAGCTACGTGTTGCAGGGCAACCTGGCGCACAAGGACAGCATGGGCAACGTCAAGGGCATCCCGCCCGGCGACGTGCAGCGCATGAGCGCCGGCAGCGGCGTGCGCCACAGCGAGTTCAACCATGCGCCGAACGACACCACGCACTTCCTGCAGATCTGGATCGAGCCGAACCAGCGCGGCATCGAGCCGAGCTACGAGCAGAAGGGCTTTGCCGAGGCCGACAAGCGCGGCCAACTGCGCCTGGTGGCCTCGCCCGACGGCCGGGACGGCTCGGTGACCATTCACGCCGACGCCGCCATGTACGCGGGCCTGTTCGACGGCGCGGAGGCCGCGCAGATCGCGCTGGACCCGAAGCGCAAGGCCTATGTGCACCTGGTGCGCGGCGAACTCGAGGTCAATGGCCAGCGCCTGGCCGGCGGCGACGCGGCCGTGCTGGACGGCGAGACTTCGCTTACCCTGGGCAAGGGCAAAGACGCCGAGGTGCTGGTGTTCGACCTCGCCCACTGATTCCCCCAACCGCTTTTCAACCCTGGAGAACCTCCCATGAACGCCCTGCAAAATCCCTTCGCCCTGCTGGCCCGCCTGCTGATGGCCGTGTTGTTCTTGCCCGCCGGCATTTCCAAGATCTCAGGCTTCGCGGGCACGGCCGGCTACATCGGCTCGGTCGGCCTGCCCATGCCTGAAGTGGGCGCGGCGCTCGCGATCCTGGTCGAGGTCGGCGCGTCCATCCTGCTGGTCATCGGCCTGTGCACCCGCCCCGCCGCATTGGTGCTGGGGGTGTTCACGTTGGTTGCCTCGTTCTTCTTCCACAATTTCTGGGCGATGCCGGCCGATGCGCAGATGATGCAATCGCTGATGTTCTTCAAGAACATCGCCATCGTGGGCGGCCTGCTCGCCATCGCCGCCTTCGGCGCCGGCGGCTGGAGCCTGGACGCCAAGCGCGGCGCCTGAGCGGACCCGGAGCGCACACGCATGACCAAAGTGGTTGTCGTCTACCACTCCGGCTATGGCCACACGCAGCGCATGGCGCAGTCGGTGGCCGATGGCGCGGGGGCCGAGCTCATCGCCATCGACGCCGATGGCAACCTGCCCACGGGCGGCTGGGAGGCGCTGGACGCGGCGGACGCCATCGTCTTCGGCTCGCCCACCTACATGGGCAGCGTGAGCTGGCAGTTCAAGAAGTTCGCCGACGCCTCCAGCAAGCCCTGGTTCGCGCAGAAGTGGAAGGACAAGATCGCCGCCGGCTTCACCAACAGCGCGGGCATGAACGGCGACAAGCTGGCCACGCTGAACACCCTGTTCACCCTGGCCATGCAGCACGGCATGATCTGGGTGAGCCAGGGACTGATGCCCGCCAACAC
>NZ_MKSS01000220.1:0-1998 GCF_001897365.1 Hydrogenophaga sp. 70-12 | reverse complement strand
ACTAAAGTGCGTGTTATGCCCTCGATGCCCCCCGCCAAGCTGCTCATCCTCGTGGGCACCATGACCGACACGGCCACCTCCGTCGCTCGGGCCATCGAGATGGAGTGCGCGGATCTGATCGGCGCCATCGAGGTGCGGATGATGGACGGCCTGGACCCCAGTGTCTTCGATCAGGATGCACTTTACGTCATATGCACATCCACTTATGGCTCGGGTGATGTGCCCGACAACGCCCAGGCCTTCTGCGCCTCGCTCGACGCGCAGCCGCGCTACCTGGGCCACGTGCGTTTCGGCGTCATCGCCCTGGGCGACAGCGCGCAATACCCCATGACGTTCGCCAACGGCGGGCGCCAGTTCGATGAGCGCCTGCGCGACCTGGGCGCGGTGCGCGTGGGCGAGCTCTGTACCCTCGATGCCTCGACCGAGACCGCCCCCGAGGCGGCCGGCGCGGCCTGGTGCCGCGACTGGCTGGCGCTGGCCCTGGCGCCCAGCGAGGTGTCCTGAAGAACAAAACTGTTTGGAATTCAATCATTCAGGCTTCAAGCGGCTAGGGTAATTCTGGATCGCCAAGCCCCAGGCCCCCACCTACAGTGAGCCGCAGTCCGACCACAACCCCAGGAGACCCCAGATGACCACCCGCCGCCTCGTTCTGACCCGCAGTGCCGCCGTCATTGGCGCCGCGTCCACCGGCCTGCTGCTGCCGCAGATCGCGCGCGCCCAGTCCGACAAGGTGCGCGTGGGCTTCATGCTGCCCTACACCGGCACCTTCGCGCAGCTCGGCGTGGCCATCGAGAACGGCTTCCGCATGGCCGTCAACGAACAGGGCGGCAAGCTCGGCGGGCGCGAGATCGAATTCTTCAAGGTCGACGACGAATCCAACCCCGCCAAGGGCATCGAGAACGCCACCCGTCTGGTGCAGCGCGACAAGGTCGACGTGCTGATCGGCACCGTGCACTCGGGCGTGCAGATGGGCATCCACAAGGTGGCGCGCGAGTCCGGCGTGCTCAACCTCATCCCCAACGCCGGCGTGCACATCGCCACGCGCGCGCAGTGCGCGCCCAACGTGTTCCGCACCTCCTTCACCAACAGCCAGCCCACGCTGGCCCTGGGCAAGCCCATGATGGAGAAGGGCCACAAGAAGGCTGTGTGGATCTCCTGGGCTTACGCCGCCGGCGACGAGGCCTTCGAAGGCTTCGAAAAGAGCTACACCGAGGCGGGCGGCCAGATCGTCAAGAAGCTGAGCCTGCCCTTCCCCAACGTGGAGTTCCAGGCCCTGCTGACCGAGATCGCCGCCATCAAGCCCGACGCCGTGGCCTGCTTCTTCGCCGGCGGCGGCGCGGCCAAGTTCCTGCGCGACTACCATGCGGCCGGCCTGAGCAAGAACATCCAGCTCTGGGGCTCGGGCTTCCTCACCGAAGGCGTGCTCGACGCCGCCGGTGACGCCGCCAACGGCGTGCTCACCACCATGCACTACAGCGACTCGCTGGACACGCCGCGCAACAAGAAATTCCGCCTCGACTACGCCAAGGCCTTCAAGCTGCAGCCCGACGTCTACGCCGTGCAGGGTTACGACACCGGCCTGCTCATGGTCAAGGGCGCGAACGCCGTCAAGGGCGACCTGAACAACAAGCAGGCCCTCTACGCGGCCATGCGCGGCGCCGAGATCGACAGCCCGCGCGGCAAGTGGAAGATGAGCCCCGCGCACAACCCCATCCAGGACATGTACCTGCGCCGCGTGGAAAACGGCGAGAACAAGGTGATCGGCATCGCCGCCAAGGCCGTGGCCGATCCGGCCACCGGCTGCCGCATGGCCTGAAGCTTGCGTCCTCCCTCCTGCAAGCCGGCGCCCTAGCGGCGCCGGTTTGACGTCTGCACCCCATGGACTTCGCCAACTTCCTCATCCAGCTCCTCAACAGCGTCCAGTACGGGCTGCTGCTGTTCATGCTGGCCGCCGGCCTCACGCTGATCTTCGGCATCATGGGCGTGGTCAACCTCGCG
>NZ_MKSS01000219.1:0-13292 GCF_001897365.1 Hydrogenophaga sp. 70-12 | reverse complement strand
CGCTGGCCATTGAAGATCTGCGGCACCAGGCAGCAGTCGGCCATGGTGGGCGTGTCGCCGTGGCAGAAGCGGCCCGAGGGTCCGGCGGCGAGCTGTTTCTCGAAGGCCTCGAGGCCGACGCGCACCCAGTGGCGGTACCAGTCGTTCTTGGGCTCCTCACCCACCTTGAGCTCGTTGACGAGGTACTTGAGCACGCGCAGGTTGTTGATGGGGTGGATCTCGCAGGCCACGATCTGCGAGAGCGCGCGCACACGCGCGCGGCCCAGGGCGTCGGTGGGCAGCAGCTTGGCGCCGGCCTGGGTCTCGTCCAGGTACTCCATGATGGCCATGGACTGCGTCAGGCGCGTGCCATCGCCGAGTTCCAGGGTGGGCACCAGGCCTTCGGGCAGTTGCTCGGACCAGGCCGCCTGCCGGTGCTCGCCGCGCGCGATGTGGATCGGCACGTACTCGTAGGGCAGGCCCTTGAGGTTGAGCGCGATGCGCACGCGGAACGAGGCCGAGGAGCGGAAGTAGTTGTAGAGCTTCATGGCCCCCGAGGATAACCCCCGGGGGCTTGCGCACCGGGGCGCTCAGGCGCCGGCCAGCGCCGGGTAGTCGGTGTAGCCCTTCTCGCCGCCGCCGTAGAAGGTGGTCCGGTCGGCGGGGTTGAACGGACCGCCCTGGCGCAGGCGCTCCACCAGGTCGGGGTTGGCGATGAAGGGCTTGCCGAACGCCACCAGGTCGGCGCCATCCTTCAGCGATTGCTCGGCCAGCGCGAGGTCGTAGCCGTTGTTGACCATCCAGGCGCCCTGTCCGCCCGCGCTGCGCCAGGCCTGGCGCAGCGCGGCGTAGTCGAAGGGCCGGTCGTCGATCTGCCGGGGGCCACCGGTGGCGCCCTCGATGACGTGCACGTAGGCCAGGCCCAGCGGGCCGAGCTCGCGCGCCACGTACTCGAAGAGCGGCTGCGGGTCGGCGTCGACGATGTCGTTGGCCGGCGTCACGGGCGACAGGCGGATGCCGGTGCGGCCCGCGCCGATGGCGCCGACGACCGCCCGCGTGACTTCCAGCAGCAGGCGCGCGCGGTTCTCGATGGCGCCGCCGTAGGCATCGTCGCGCTGGTTGGCGCCGGTCTTGAGAAACTGGTCGAGCAGGTAGCCGTTGGCGGCGTGGATCTCTACGCCGTCGAAGCCGGCCTCGATGGCGGCGAGCGCGGCGCGGCGGTAGTCGTCCACGATGCCGGGCAGTTCGTCGGTCCGCAGCGCGCGCGGCGGCGAGGTTTCCACGAAGGTCGGCACGCCGTCGACGATGAGCACGGTCTTGGTCTTGGCCGTGACGGCCGAGGGCGCCACCGGCGCGCCCTTGCCCGGCTGCAGTTCGGTGTGCGAGACGCGGCCCACATGCCAGAGCTGGGTGACGATCTTGCCGCCGGCCTGGTGCACGGCCTCGGTCACGCGCTTCCAGCCGGCGATCTGCTCGGGCGCGTACAGGCCCGGCACGTCGGCGTAGCCCTGCCCCTGGTGGCTGATGGCGGTGGCCTCGGTGATGAGCAGGCCGGCGCTGGCGCGCTGGCGGTAGTAGGTCGCCATCAGCGGCGTGGGCACGGCGCCGGGCGCGCGGTTGCGCGTGAGCGGCGCCATCACGATGCGGTTCTTGAGTGCGATGTCGCCCGCGCGGGTGGGCTCGAACAGGGTGGTCATGGGCGGTTTCTCCAGATGAAGGGGCGCGGCCCGCAGGCCGCCGACACCCGCATTCTCGGGCCGCGCCGCAAAGGGCCTACGCCCCGTACGGCCAAGCGATTGGCGCTACCCGACGCCGCCCGCGCCGGCGCGCCAACCGCCTCAGCCCACCACCAGCTTCATCAGCGGCATCACGCGCTCGCTTTCGCTGCGCCGCTCCAGCGCCAGGCGCATGTTCATCTGCGCCACCTGGGTGTGTTCCACCGCCAGGGCCTGGGCGCGGGCGCCCTCGCCGCGCTTGAGGGCGTCGAACAGCATGTGGTGCTGGCGGTGCGCGTAGAGCATCCAGTCGCGGTCCATGGCCACGGTGCCCTGCATGGGCAGCATGGCCGAGGCCGGTGCGAAGGGCAGCTTGTCGTTCAACACCACCGCGCGCTGCAGGGCGCGATTGCCGCAGGCCTGCAGGATGAGTTCGTGGAAGCGGTCGTTCATGCGCGCGTAGGCCGCGTAGCTTTCCAGCGTGAGCGGGTCATCGGCCAGCAGGCGGTCGCCTTCGTCCAGCACGGCCTGCAGGTCGTTCTGCAAGGCACGCGGTATCCCGTGTTCGGCCACCAGCCGCGCGGCCATGCCCTCCAGGTGGCCACGCACGGCGATGGCGTCGACCACCTCCTGCGCGGTGAACTGGCGCACCAGGTACTTGCCGGTCTCGTTCGCCTCGACCAGGCCTTCCTGCTCCAGCGTCACCAGCGCGGCGCGCACCGGCGTGCGCGAGGCGCCCAGGCGCTCGGCCAGCTGTTGTTCGGCCAGGCGCTGGCCGGGCTCGAACTGGCCCGACAGGATCCAGTCGCGCAACTGCATCAAAACGGTTTCTTGCAAGCTCATGGTTGAAACTGTACACTGCATTTTCAAAACGGGATACCGTTTTAGACAGAACCCCCACCCAAACCTTCCAGAGCCCCATGAAAGCTGAACTGAATCAACGCCTTACCCAAGTCGGCCCCGGCACCCCCGGCGGCAACCTGCTGCGCCGCTACTGGCAGCCCGTGGCCCTGGTCGACGAGTTCAATCCGGCGATCGATCCGGCCATGGCGGTTCGCCCGGTCAAGCCGGTGCGGGTGCTGGGCCAGAACTTCGTGCTGTTCAAGAACAGCGAGGGCCGCTTCGGCCTGCTCGACCGCGATTGTCCGCACCGCGGCGCCGACCTGGCCTACGGCCGCAACGAAGGCGACGGCCTGCGCTGCCCCTTCCACGGCTGGAAGTTCGACGTCGAGGGCCGCTGCCTGGAAACGCCCGCCGAGCCCGCCGGCAGCACGCTGTGCAAGCGCGTGACGCAGAAGAGCTATCCGCTGATCGAGCGCAGCGGCGTGCTGTTCGGCTGGTTCGGCCCCGAGGGCGTGGAGCCCCCGCCCCTGCCCGCCCTGGACTGCTTCAGCGCGCCCGACACCCACGTCTTCGCCTTCAAGGGCCTGTGGAACTGCAACTGGCTGCAATCGCTGGAGGTGGGCATCGACCCCGCGCACGCCTCGTACCTGCACCGCTTCTTCAACGACGGCTCGCTCGACGACGCCTATGGCAAGCAGTTCCGCGGCGCCAGCGCCGGCGAAGTGGACGGCGAGCGCTGGCCCATGACGCGCGTGATGCGCGAGTTCGGCCAACCCGAGATCCTGCACGAGCCCAAGCCCTGGGGCCAGCAGCTCACCGCGCTGCGCCGCCTGAACGACGAGCTCACCCACGTGCGCGTCACCAACTGCGTGTTCCCCCAGACCTTCGTGATCCCGCTGTCCGAGACGATGACGATCACGCAGATGCACGTGCCGGTGGACGACACCCACAACTACTGGTACGCCTTCTTCACCAGCTTCGACAAGGCCGTGGACAAGGACGCCATGCGCAAGCCGCGCCTGGACGCCGTGACCCTGCCCTTCTTCCAGCCCAAGATGGGCCGCCACAACGACTGGGGCTTCAACGCGAAGGAGCAGGTGGAGCGCACCTACCTAGGCATGGGCGAGGAAGACATCAATGTGCACGACCAATGGGCCTGCGAGAGCATGGGCGCCATCCAGGACCGCACGCGCGAGCACCTGGGCACCAGCGACAAGGTCATCATGGCCCACCGCCGCATGCTGCAGCAGGCCATCGACACGGTGGAGCAAGGCGGCACCGCCCCCGGCATCGCCGACGCGGCCAAGCATGGCGACATCCATGGCCCCGACACCATCGACGGCTTCGCCCCCACGGGCGACTGGGACGCCTGGTGGCGCAAAGCGGTGGACGACCGCCGCGAACGTTCGCCCTGGAGCGCGAAGGACGCGGCCACGGCGGGCGCCAAATGAGCTTCGCCGAACGCTGCGGACTCCACACCCCCGAGCGCGAAGCCGCCTGCCAGCGGCTGGAACGGCTGATCGCCGAGCGCGGCATTCAGCGCGTGCGCGTGGGTTGGTGCGACGCGCACGGCCTGCTGCGCGGCAAGACGCTGATGCCGCACGCCGCCGTGCGCGCGCTGCGCCAGGGCGTGGGCATGGTGGGTACGCTGATGCTCAAGGACACCGCCGACCGCACGGCCTGGAAGGTGTTCGAGCCCGGCGGCACGGCCGACCTGCCCGGCTTCGCCGGCGCCTCCAACCTGCTCCTGCTGCCCGACCCCGAGAGCTTCATCGAGCTGCCCTGGTCGCCCGGCACCGCCTGGCTGCGCGCCCAGCCCTGGCATGAGGACGGCCGGCCCGTGGCCTTCGACAGCCGGCGCGTGCTGCAGGCCGCGCTGGAGCGGCTGGCGCAGCGCGGCCTGGGCTTCACCACCGGACTGGAGGTGGAGTTCCACATCTACCGCCTCACCGACGCCACGCCCCAGCTCGACCCCGAACGGGCCGCCTGGCCGGGCCTGCCGCCGGCGGTGCAGATGGTGCACCCGGGCTACCAGCTGCATGGCGAGGCCATGACCGACATGGCCGAGGACGCGCTGCGCATCGTCGAGCGCACCGCGCTGGGCCTGGGGTTGCCGCTGCAGTCGCTGGAGATCGAACTCGGCCCGAGTCAGGTGGAGGCCGTGTTCGACGCCACCGACGCGCTCACCGCCGCCGACCAGATGGTGCTGCTGCGCAACGGCGTGCGCCAGGCGCTGCGCCGCGAGGGCTACCACGCCACCTTCATGTGCCGCCCGCCCTTCCCCGGCATCATGTCCAGCGGCTGGCACCTGCACCAGTCGGTGGTGGCGCTGGACGGTGGACGCAACGCCTTCATGCGCGACGCGCCCGCGCCCGGCACCGACCCGCGCGACGCCACCCACACGCTCAGCGAACTGGGCGCCGGCTGGCTGGCCGGTCTGCTGGCGCACGCGCCCGCGCTCACGCCGCTGTGTACCCCCACCGTCAACGGCTTCGGCCGCTTCCGCCCGAACGCGCTGGCGCCGCAGGCCATCCTGTGGGGCCGCGACAACCGCGGCGCCATGCTGCGCGTGGTGGGCGGCGCGGGCGACGGGGCGACGCGCATCGAGAACCGCCTGGGCGAGCCGGCGGCCAACCCCTACGTCTGCATGGCCGGCCAGATCCACGCCGGCCTGGACGGCGTCGACCAGCGACTGGCCGCGCCCCAGGGCACCGAGGCACCCTACGCCGAAGGCAGCCAGCGCATCCCCAACAACCTGGGCGACGCCCTGGCCGCGCTGCGCGCGGACGCCGCCATGGTCAAGGGCCTGGGCGAGACCGTGGTGAACCACTTCTGCCGCATCAAGCAGAGCGAACTGGAGCGCCACGCCGCCGCCGAGGACAAGACCGACTTCGAACGCCGCGAGTACTTCTCGCGCTACTGAACCCCACGCACCATGATCAAGATCCGAATCATCAACGCCGACCAGAGCGAGACCGAGCTCAGCGGCGCGCCCGGCAGCAGCCTCATGAAGGTGGCCGTGGACGCTGGCGTCAGCGGCATCGCGGCCGACTGCGGCGGCACCCTCACCTGCGCCACCTGCCACGTCTACGTCGACCCCGCCTGGGCCGACAAGCTGCCGGCGCCAGCCACCGACGAGAGCGACATGCTCGACTTCGCCGCCGCGCCGGTGCGGCCCGAAAGCCGCCTGTCCTGCCAGATCGTGCTGACGCCCGAACTGGACGGCCTGGTGGTCACGCTGCCGGCCAACCAGTATTGAAGTGGCACACTCGGGGGTCTTGAGCGCCTTCGGCCGACCGAAGGCGCTCGCACCGCAGCGCATTGCGCGGAGGTTTATTCAGTGCCCGCCTACGTCATCCCCCCGCCCCCCACCGTCTCCGTGCCCGTGGTCGGGCGCGCCGAGCGCTTCCCGGTCCACCGCATCTACTGCGTGGGCCGCAACTATGAGGAACACGCCAAGGAGATGGGCTTCACCGGCCGCGAGCCGCCCTTCTTCTTCCTCAAGCCGGCCGATGCCATCGTGGTGGCCGACGCCGGCCAGACGGCCAGCCTCCCCTACCCGTCCCTGACCCAGAACCTGCACCACGAGATCGAGCTCGTGGCCGCCATCGGCACCGGCGGCAGGAACATCAAGGCCGCCGACGCGCTGAGGCACGTCTTCGGCTACGCCGTGGGCCTGGACATGACCCGGCGCGACCTGCAGGGCGAGATGAAGAAGCAGGGCCGCCCCTGGTGCATCGGCAAGGCCTACGACCAGTCGGCCCCCATCGGCCCCATCACCCCGGCCGCCCAGGCCGGCGACATCGCCAACGCCGCCATCTGGCTGCAGGTCAACGGCGCCGACCGCCAGCGCAGCAACGTCAGCAAGCTGATCTGGAACCTGGCCGAGACCATCGAACACCTCTCCGCCGCCTGGGAACTGCAGCCCGGCGATCTCATCTACACCGGCACCCCCGAGGGCGTGAACGCCGTCGTCAGCGGCGACACCCTGCACGGCGCGGTCGACGGCCTGGTGCCCATCACGGTCAAGATCGCCTGAAAACCGCCGATCTTGGGGTTTGACCTCTGATACAGGGGCACACCCACGGTTTAAGCTTGAACCAGTTCACCAACCCCGGAGACCCTTCCATGATCCAGCGCAGAACCCTGCTCCAGTCCGGCGCGGCCATCGCCCTCGGCGCCCCGGCCCTCACCGGCTTCGCCCAGCAAAGCGTCACGCTCAAGTTCCACACCTTCATGGCGCCCCAGTCCAACGTGTGGCTCAACATGCACAAGGCCTGGATGGACAAGGTCGAGAAGGACTCCGGCGGACGCATCAAGTTCGAGGCCTACCCTGCCATGACGCTGGGCGGCTCGCCGGTGCAGCTGTACGACCAGGCGCGCGACGGCGTGGTCGACGTCGTCTGGACCCTGCCGGGCAACACCCCGGGCCGCTTCCCCCGCATCGAGGTCTTCGAGCTGCCGTTCATGATGAACAACGCCGAGGCCACCTCCAAGGCCTACTGGGAGTACGTGCAGACGGTGGCGCAGGACGAGTTCAAGGAAACCCAGCCCATCGCCCTGCAGGTGCACGGCCCCGGCATGTTCCACATGCGCAACAAGCTGGTGAAGACCGCCGACGACCTGCGCGGCTCCAAGGTGCGCGGCCCCACCCGCCAGATCACCAAGATGCTGGGCCTGCTGGGCGCCACGCCCGTGGGCATGCCGCTGCCGCAGATTCCCGATTCCCTCTCCAAGGGCGTAATCGACGGCTGCGTGATCCCCTGGGAGGTGGTGCCTTCGGTGAAGGTGCACGAACTCACCAAGTTCCACAGCGAGTTCGCCCCGGCTGGCGGCGCGCTGTACACCACCACCTTCGTGATGGCCATGAACAAGGCCAAGTACAACAGCCTGGCGCCCGATCTCAAGGCCGTGATCGACAAGAACTCGGGCATCGAGACCTCGGGCTGGCTCGGCAAGACCCAGCAGGCCGGCGACGCCGCCGGCCGCAAGGCGGCGGCCGACCTGGGCAACACCATCTACCAGATTCCCGCCGCCGACGCGCAGGAGTTCAAGCGCAAGGCCCGCCTGGTGGAAGTGGAGTGGATGCAGGACATGGACAAGCGCGGCTTCGACGGCAAGAAGCTGTTCGAGACCGCCAAGGCCCTGATCGAGAAGCACGGCAAAAAGGCGTAAGCCGCCCGCTTGCCTGACCAGCCGGGGACATCCCCGGCTTTTTTTTGCGTTCCGCCCACTACACTGCCCCGATGCTGCGTCCGCCCGCCAAGTTCTGCCGCCACTGCGGCACCGCTGTGCAGATGCGCCTGCCCGACGACGGCGACACGCGCGAGCGCGCGGTCTGCCCGGCCTGCGGCACGGTGCACTACGACAACCCGCTCAACGTGGTGGGCACCGTGCCCGCCTGGGGCGCCGAAGGGGACCGGGTGCTGCTGTGCAAGCGCAACATCGAGCCGCGCTGGGGCAAGTGGACCCTGCCCGCCGGCTTCATGGAGCTCGGTGAGACCACCGCCGAGGGCGCGCTGCGCGAAACCGACGAAGAGGCCGGCGCGCAGATCGAGCTGGGCGAGCTCTTCACCCTCATGAACGTGCCGCGCGTGGGACAGGTGCACCTGTTCTACCGCGCGCGGCTGCTCAGCGAGCGCTTCAACCCCGGGCACGAAACCATCGAGGCCCGGCTGTTCCGCGAAGACGAGATCCCCTGGGACGAGATCGCCTTTCGCACCGTGCGCGAAACGCTGCAGTGCTACTTCGCCGACCGCCGCCAGGGCCGCTTCGGCTTCCACACCATCGACATCGTGTGAGGCATGGCCAGCAACACGCCGCTCGTGTTGCGCCTGGGGACGGCCCAGACCCTGGCCTGGGCCTCCAGCTACTACCTGCCGGCCATCCTGGCCCGGCCCATGGCCGAGGGCGCGGGCGTGTCCGAGGGCATGGTGTGGACGGCGTTCTCGGCGGCGCTGCTGCTGTCGGCCGGCATCGGCCCGTTCGCCGGCCGCGCCATCGACCGCTTCGGCGGGCGGCCGGTGCTGGTCGCCAGCAACCTGGTCTTCGCCGCCGGCCTGGGCCTGCTGTCGCTGGCCGATGGGCCGGCGCTGCTGTTCGCCGGCTGGCTGCTCATTGGCGTGGCGATGGGCGGGGGCCTGTACGAAGCGGCCTTCTCGGCGCTGGTGCGCCTGCAAGGTGAGGCCGCGCGCGACGCCATCACCGGCATCACCCTGCTCGCGGGCCTGGCCAGCACGCTGGGCTGGCCCCTGTCGGGCTGGATGGAGGCGCAGTGGGGCTGGCGTGGAGCCTGCCTGGGCTGGGCGGCGCTGCATCTGCTGCTGGGCCTGCCGCTCAACGCCCGCCTGCCGCGCGCGGTGGCCTTGCCTCCCCCCCGGCCCCATGGCGACGGCCAGGAGACGGGAGCGCCGCCGCGCGCGCCCCGCCACGTGGCCTGGGTACTGGCCTACGTGTTCGCCGCCACCTGGTTCGTGAGCACCGCGCTGGCCTCGCACCTGCCGGCCATGCTCATGGCCAGCGGCCTCAGCCTGGCCGGCGCACTGGCGGTGGGCGCGCTGGTGGGGCCGGCGCAGGTGGCCGGCCGCCTGCTCGAATTCGGCGGGCTGCGGCGCTTTCACCCGCTCGTCTCGGCGCGTGTGGCCGCCGCCATGCACCCCGCGGGCGTGCTGGTGTGGATGGCGGCCGGCGCGGTGGCCGCGCCGGTGTTCGCCGTGCTGCACGGCCTGGGCAACGGCATCCTCACCATCGCCAAGGGCACGCTGCCGCTGGTCTATTTCGGCCCGGTGGGCTATGGCCGCCGGCAGGGCTGGATCGTCGCGCCCTCGCGGGTGGCCCAGGCCTTCGCGCCGCTGCTGTTCGGCGCGCTGGTGGAGCGCTGGGGCGCGCAGGCGCTGTGGGTGTCGGGGGCGCTGGTGGCGAGCGCGCTGCTGTGCCTGCTGTGGCTGCGCTCCGCGCCGGTCGACCGTAGGACCTAAGGGTTCGCCCTGTCATTCCAAGGCGGGGGCGTCGACCGACCAACACCGTTTGGCGACCAGTCGTAGGCCCCAATGCCCAGGCCGCCATGTCACCGGAACATGAGCTCATGACTTCGTCACCCATGCAGCATCGTGGGGATCAAAGGAGTCAGCATGGACGAACCGGATCTGTCGACCTGGTTGCAGGATTGGCGATACGCCGCGCGCAGCGAACCAGCGCTCGGCATACACAGCCTGGATCCGATCGTCGTGTCGATCGACGACGACAACTGGGTCACCTTGTCGGCCACGGCGTCGCCCGACATGCTGCGCCTGGACATGCTGCTCGACGCGGACCTGCCCGACGAGGCCATTCCCTGGCTGGTCCGCCAGATCCTGCACTGGACCTTCGACCACCCCTACGCCGAAACCGCCCTGCAGTTCGCCCTCGCGCCCGACGCGACGCTCCTGGCCTACACCCACCTGCGCGTATCGCCCGAAGACGAAGCGCCAACGGTGATGGAGAGCATCCACACCGCCCTCGACCAAGCGGAGGACGCCTGGGGCCAGATCCTGGTCGACGCGCTGCTCAAGGCCCATCTGGAAGAGCGCGTCCCGGCCGGCGAACCCTCCGCACTCGCCGCCTGAGGGCGCCACCCCATCACCCAACGCCCTCTCGAACGCATCGACATGAAGCCTTGGACGACGCGACAGCCCTACGAACGGCACCACCATTCATGGTCGACGTCAGACCCGAGCACCCCGCGCCAGCGATCGGGAAGCGCCTCGTCCGACGAATCGTCGGAGGAACTCACCGTTCCCCTGCTCGGACAACGGGCGGCGAAGCACATCGCCCAGGCGCATGTCGATCGGTCCCGCCGTCCCCCCAGGGGGAGTGGCAGCTTCGGTGCGATTCAGCCGTCGGGCGATGCCATGCCCGTGCACACCCCACTGGCGCTGCCTGCGCTGCCAGACGCCCCCGGCATGGCCACCCCCCAGTCTCTGGTGCCTTGGGCACCCCAGCCACGGCTCCCTGGGGCGATGGCGGCGGAGATCACGCAGAACCAGCGCCACCGCGTGGCATTGACGGTGCACAACAAGAGCGTGGTCTATGGGCTGTGGGCGCTCACGGCGATCGGCCAGGTGATCCTGGCCAGCGTGAGCGCGGGCGCGGGCGTGGGCGGTCAGGCCTCTCCGGCGCCCGCCTTCCTCAGGAGTTTTTTCTCCTTCTACGACGGCTTCATCGTCAACAGCGACCACCGCTACGCCGACCGCGACTACAAAAAAGTGCGGGGCCTGCTCGAACAGGCCCTGGAGGATTGGCGAACCATGGCCCGGCAGGTGAACGGGCAGCCACTGGACGAAGCCTCCGAGCAACTGCTGGCCGCGACCCGCTACGCCGTGACGCTGCTTGCCGAAGTGTTGAGCGGCATCGAATCGACCTTCCTCACCATCCCCCAGGCCCGACTGTTGAAAACGCACCGCGACCTGTCCCTGGCCGCTGAAGACAAGTGGCTGGAACGCCAGCGACTGCCCGATACGGTTCTCAACGCCTCCCCAAGGGCGGCGCTGGACCAGGAGATGCGCGAGCTACTGAAGCAGCTCGATGCCTTGCCACACCTGCGCCACCCGCCCGTGACGCGCCGCGACCTCAAGGACCTGCAGCTGGAGGTCCGCCGAGGGGGCCGTCGGATTCGCCGTCTGGAAAAGACGGCACCCCTCGATCCCCATTTGGCGACCCTGCGCGCTGAGCAGGCCGATCGGCAGAACCGACTCGACCGGCTGCGCCCTTTCTTCAGCCGAGGCCGGGGCATCGCCCTGTTGGGGAACCCCCGCGATTTGGGGCCGCGGCAATTGGTGGAGATGCGCGATTGGGAGATCAACAAAATCACCGTGCCCGCCTCGGTGGCCTCCACGCTCGCCAACCTGATCGTGTCGAACCTGCACCTGGGCGCCCTCGCGTCACAAGGAATGGGCATTGCCGGCGCCCTGCTCGGCCTGGCGCTGACCCCGATCAGCTTCCGGTTCGCCGAACTCGACATGGAGGTCGCCAAGCGCGAGCGCCGGAGCACCGCCGACGGCATCCGCGGGGTATTCAGGCAACTGGCCGACGCGGTCGGCCTCAAGAATGACCTGGTCGGTGAATCCTCCCAGGCCACCATCGGCAGGTACCTGGTTGACAACCAGATCACCACCTTGCGTGGCGAGTTCAAGGCGCACAAACAAACCCAGTGGTACACGGGCATTCGCGCGCTCAGGGCGCAGTTCGTGTTCCTGCTGACCACGCCGGTGGCGGCCATCGCCCTGGGCGGCACGGCCCTTGCCCTGATCATCGTGGCCAACGTGGCCACGGCCGGCCTCGTGAGCGTGGTGGCCCTGGGCATCACTGCCGCGGTGCTGGCGCCCTTCTATGCCAGCATCTGGCACCGGCTGCGCAAAGCCAAGCAGGCCAAGGACGCAGACAAGCAACAGCTGCGCATCGAGCAGCACCTGCAAAAGGTGCTGGGCACGGACTACACCCAGTGGATCTACACGCTGTCCCAGGCAGAGTTCGATCGGCGCATGCAAGTGGCCAGGCAGAGCGCGCCCAAGGGCTTGCGCCAGGGGCTGGAACGCCAGGCCTTGCTCAAGCACAACAAGTTCGTCGCCATCGAGTGGCTCTCGCGCGATCTGCTGGGCGCCGCGCGACAGGCCGCCCTCAAGGGCGAGGCCGTGCGCGAGAGCTTCGCGGCGCAGATGCTGCGCAAGATGGGCCTGTGCGATGACGATGTCGACTACCTGCGGACCTGCCTCCCGCTCTGCGCGAATGAGCAGCACTACCTCGGCGTGTGCCGCAGCACCATCGCCGCCAAGGTGTACAAGACCCGGCACTTTCGGTCCGATCGCCTCCCGTTCCACAAACCGGCGGCCTCCGTCGAGAACACCCACCAGGCGCTGCTGGCCCTGCTGAACGATCCTGCCCATGCCGGCCTGCGGCAGGACCTGATCGCCGCGACCTCGCGCGATGCGCTGCATCCCTGGGGGGCCGCCACCACCCAAAAACGCCTGAACCGCGAGGAGCGCTTGGCCCGGTTCAGGGCCGCGCTGCTGGAAAGGAACATCGATCTGGACGACCTCGAGCGGTTCAGAACCAAGCGCACCGCCTTTCACATGGACGTGTCCGAACAGGTGACGACGACGGCGGCAACGGCGACGACGACCACCACCACGACAACAACGACGACCACAAGGGTCATGGGCCACAAGCTCCAGTGGCTGCTGGAGGTGCTGATCGACCCCAGCGAGCACGTCCCGTCCCCGCGCCATCTGCAGCCCCTGGCCCAGGCACCCAAGGTCCAGGCGCCGTTGATGGGCCACGACGTGCTGGTCGGCGCCATTCAGGAAGTCGGCCACACCAAACTGAAACCCTGGTTGGTCAAAGAACTGGAGGGCCCCAGCTTCCGCACGCCCAACCCCATGGGCACGGCGGGGCAGTTTCTGAAGCGGATCGATCAGCGCCCTGAGCTGATCGACGAGGTACTGAACGCCCTGAAGGCGTGGAAGCTGCGCAAATTGAGCGAACTGCCCGGCAAGCCCACCGCGCCCCCGGGATTCAACAGCCTGGACGACTGGTTGCTCGCGGCTTTGCAGGAACGCATCGACCACTCCCAGACGCTCAGCGATGGCATGGAGGCCGGCCTGGCCGCCGGGCACAAGCAGCGGGGAAAGCGGCTTTTCCGCCACCTGTCCGACGGCCGCCTGGCGGCCATGGCCTGCGCACGGCGCCAGGAGGCCCTGATGAACGGAATGGCCACGCCCC
>NZ_MKSS01000218.1:0-10705 GCF_001897365.1 Hydrogenophaga sp. 70-12 | reverse complement strand
TTCAACCGCCACGCGGCGAAGGGCGAGGACCCGGCCTTCGGCAAGGGCAGCAAGGCCTACAACCGCTACCAGGGCGACGCCACCGTCACGCCCAACCCCTGCGTGGCCCCGCTGGAACACGGCCCGTACTACGCCATCCGGCTGGTCATTGGCGACATCGGCACCTTCGCCGGCCTGGTCACCGACGAGAAGACGCGCGTGCTGGACGCGGCGGGCCAGCCCATCGCCGGCCTGTACGCGGTGGGCAACGACGCCGCCAGCGTGATGGGTGGCAACTACCCCGGCGCGGGCATCACCCTGGGCCCGGCCATCACCTTCGGCTACATCGCGGGCCAGGAGCTGGCCAAGGCCGCGCCGCTGGCGCCGCCCGCCACCGCGCCCGCGGCCAGCGCGCGCGAACAACTGGCCCCCACCGCCTGAGGAGACGCCATGCCCACCTACCCCGACACGCTCGCGCCGCGCCTGCTGCAGGGCCGCCTGGCCTTCGTCACCGGCGCCGGCCAGGGCAACGGCCGGGCCTTCTGCCTGGGCCTGGCGCAGGCCGGCGCGCGCATCGTCGCCACCGACATGAACGCCGTGGCCGTGGAAGAAACCGCGCGCCTGGTGCGCGAGGCCGGCGGCGAGGCCTGGTCCTTCGCGCTGGACGTGACCTCGGCCGAGGCCTGCCGCGAGCTCGCGGCCCGGGTCGCTCGCGAGGTGGGCGCCGTCGACCTGCTGGTGAACAACGCCGGCATCATCATCCGCGAGACCACCGCCAGCCCGCGCGCGGCCGAGAACTTCAAGAAGACCCTGGACGTGAACGTGCACGGCACCTTCAACGTCACGCACGCCTTTCTCGACGCCCTCAAGGCCACGCGCGGCTGCATCGTCAACATGGCCTCCATCGCCGCCTACGCGGGCCAGGGCGCCTCGCTCGGCTACGCGCCCTCCAAGGGCGCCATCAAGCTGCTGACGCAGTCGCTGGCGCAGGAGCTCGCGCCCTTCGGCGTGCGCGTCAACGCGCTGGCGCCGGGCGTCATCGAAACGCCCATGACCGCCGCCACGCGCGAGGACCCGTCGCGCCTGCAAGGCTTCATGACGCGCATCCCCATGGGCCGCGTGGGCCAGACGGAGGACCTCGTCGGTCCGATCGTCTTCCTGGCTTCCGACATGTCCCGCTACGTCACCGGCATCACGCTGCCGGTGGACGGCGGTTTCCTCGCGGTGTGACACCCGCGCCCAGCCACCCTTCCCGCCACCTCACTCGACCACAGGAGACAAGAAAGATGAACATCAAGCGTTATTGGGGCGCCGCGCTGTCGGCCATCGCCCTCGCGGCCTTCGCGGGCGGCGCCCAGGCCCAGGACATCAAGCTCGGCTACAACGGCGACCTCTCGGCCTCGCCCTCGGCGCAGAGCGGCCAGGCCGCCGTCATCGGCATGGAGGCGGCCATCGCCGACATCAACGCCGCTGGCGGCGTGCTGGGCAAGAAGCTGGCGCTGGTGGTGCGCGACGACGCCTCGGCGCCGCCCAAGTCCATCCAGAACATGACCGACCTGATCGACAACGAGAAGGTGGTCGCCGTGTTCGGCCCCACCAACTCGGGCAACGCCATGGCCTGGAAGCACATCGCCAACCAGAAGAAGGTGCCGGTGATCGGCAACGTGGGCTCGGGCACCGCCATCACCGCGCCCATGGGCTCGGGCGACAACTACATGTTCCGCGTCTCCATGGTCGACCGCGAGCAGGTGGCCGCGCTCATGGCCTACGTGAAGAAGAACAGCGCCGCGAAAAGCGTGGGCCTGATGGCCGAGACCACCGGCTACGGCCAGGGCGGCCTGAAGGACATGCAGGAGCTGGCCGAGAAGCAGGGCATCAAGATCGTCGCCACCGAGCACTTCGGCGTCGGCGACACCGACATGACCTCGCAGCTCAACAAGATGAAGGCCGCCGGTGTGGACACCGTGGTCGTCTGGGCCCAGGGCACGCCCATCGCCCAGCTGGTGCGCAGCATGGAGAAGGTGAACTACTTCCCGCTCACGCTGACCTCGTGGGCGGCGGACAACATCACCTTCTACGACGCCGCCGGCAAGACCCTGGCCGAGAAGCCCATCTTCATGCGCACCGTGAGCGAGGAGAAGACGCCCGCGCAGCAGAAGCTGTACGACCGCATCGGCTCGAAACTGAAGGCCCCGAGCGCCTTCTCCTTCGCGCTGCACGGCTACGACTCGGTGCTGCTCTACGCCGCCGCGGCCAAGCAGGCCAACAGCACCGACGGCGCCGCCGTGCGCGCCGCGCTGGAAGACCTCAAGGCCCCGGTGCAGGGCGTGCTCAAGACCTACAACAAGCCCTTCAGCAAGACCGACCGCGAAGCGCTGACCGCCGAGGACTTCGTCTGGATCCGCTGGAAGGACGGCAAGCTGCTGCCCTACAGCGACCCCATCCTGAAATCCCTGACCGCGGCGGACTTCAAGCAGTGAGCGGCCGGGCGATCGGGCCCGCGATGGTCCGATCGCCCTTCTCCCGGAGACAGACATGACAGAAGCGCTCTTGCAGGCGGTTCTCAGCGGGCTGTGCGTGGGCGGTGCCTACGCCCTGGTCGCGCTGGGGTTCAGCGTTACCTTCACGACCACCAAGACCCTCAACTTCTCGCACGGTGAGTTCGTGTCGGCCGGCGCCTTCGTCGGCATGAGCGTGCTGTTCCTCGCCATCGGCAAACCGCTGACGGCCACCAGCTTCGGCGACGCCGAGCCCGGCGCCGCGGCGCAGCTGATGGCCCTGCTCGGCGCCCTGGGCGTCATGGGCCTGCTGGGCTGGCTGCTCTACGCCATCGGCGTGCGGCCCTTCGCCGGGCGCCCCGGCATGGCCTGGGTCATGAGCACCCTGGGCTTCGGCGTCATCCTGCAGAGCATCGGCCTGGCCATCTGGGGCCCCAAGCCCGTGGTGGTGCCCAGCCCCGTGGGCGACCACATCATCCGCTTCATGGGCGTGGGCGTGCGGCCGCAAGAGCTGCTCATGCTGGGCCTGGCCGTGGTGGTGATGATCGGTTTCGACTTCGTCATGAACCGCACCCTGCTCGGCAAGGCCATGCGCGCGGTGGCCGCCAACGGCGCCGTCGCCAGCCTCATGGGCATCAACACCAAGGCGATCATGGTGATCGCCTTCGTCGTCAGCTCCGCGCTCGCGGGGCTCTCGGGCTTCCTGCTGGCGCCCATCGCCCAGGCCTCGCTCTTCATGGGCCTGACCGTGGGCCTCAAGGGCTTCTCGGGCGCCATGATCGGCGGCCTGAGCAACCCGCGCGGCTGCGTCATCGGCGGCTTCGCGCTGGGCGTCATCGAGTCGATGGTGAACCTCTGGCAGGCGCAGTGGCGCGAGGTGGCGATCTTCGCGCTCGTCATCCTGGTGCTGGCCTTCCGCCCGACCGGCCTGTTTGGCGCACGCACGGTGGAGAAGGTATGAGCCCCGCACGGCCGCCCGAAGGGGCTCGCATCGCAGCGCACAGCGCACCGAGTCGTCCCATGACCCGCGTCCCGCACATCGCTGGCGTGCTGCTGGCCGTGGCCCTGGTGGTCGGCCTCAGCTTCGCGCTGAACAACGACTACTACCTGCGCATCCTGTTCATGATGGGCGTGTACTACCTGTGCGCGGCCGGCATGAATGTGCTGGTGGGCTACGCGGGCCAAAAGTCGCTGGGCCAGGCCGGCCTGTTCGCGGCCGGCGCCTACGCCGTGGCCCTGCTGACCACGCGCACCGAGATCAGCCCCTGGATCGCGCTGGCGCTGGCGGCCGTGGTCTCGGGCGTGTTCGGCGTGCTCATCGCCCTGCCTTCGCTGCGCGTGAAGGGCCCCTACCTGGCGATGGTGACCCTGGCCTTCGGCATCGTGGTGGAAAAACTCGTGAGCGAGTGGACCGAGGTGTTCGGCGGCGCGCAGGGCGTCTATGGCATCCGCCCGCTCACCTGGGGCGACAACCCGCTGAGCACGCAGCAGTGGGTCTGGCTCACGGTCGCGCTGTGCGCCATCACCCACCTGCTGCTGCGCAACCTGGTGGGCGGGCGCTTCGGCCGCGCCCTGCTCTCGCTGCAGGCCGACGAGATCGCCTCGTCCTCGGTGGGCGTGCGGGTCTACCGCGCCAAGGTCATCGCCTTCGTGGTCGCCGCCGTCACCTGCGGCATCGCGGGCGCGCTGGTGGCGCAGCAGAACCAGTACATCAACTCCGACTTCATCACCTTCCACCTGTCGATCTTCATCCTGCTGCTGGTGCTGTTCGGCGGTGCGGGCTCCCAGTACGGGCCGCTGGTGGGCACGGTGATCCTCACCGCCATCGACGCGGCCCTGGCGCGCTGGCCCGCCGCGCAGCACTTCCTCTACGGTTTCCTGCTGCTGTTCGCGCTGTACGCCATGCCGGGCGGCGTGATGGGGCTGTTGAACGCCGTGTTCGCGCGCTGGCGCAAAACGCCTGAGCCGCCGCTGGACAGCCAGCCACGCGCCTACCGCCCGGCCTCGGAGGACGCCACGGGCGACCTGCTGGTGGTCGAGAACGTCTCCAAGTCCTTCGGTGGCGTCAAGCCCGCGCAGGACGTGAGCTTTCGCCTGCAGCGCGGCCACGTGCACGCGCTGATCGGCCCCAACGGCGCCGGCAAGTCCACCATGATCAACATGGTCACGGGCGTGCTCGACCCCAGCGCGGGCACGATCTGCTTCCTGGGCCAGAACCTCGGCGGCCGGCCCGCGCACGCCATCTGCCAGCTGGGCATGGGCCGCACCTTCCAGAACCTGCGGCTGTTCGCCGAGCTCTCGGTGCTGGACAACGTCAAGCTCGGCCACCACACGCGCATGCGCAACGGCTTCTTCGCCTCGCTGCTGGCCTTGCCATCGGCGCGGCGCGAAGAGGCGCGCACCACCGAGCGCGCGCTGCAGCTGCTGGCGCTGGTGGACCTGCTGCCCCTGGCCCATTCGCCCGCCGGCAGCCTGCCCTATGGCCTGCAGCGCCGCGTGGAGCTGGCGCGCGCCCTGGCCACCGAACCGCAGCTGCTGCTGCTCGACGAGCCCGCGGCCGGCCTCAACCCGCAGGAGACCGCCGAGCTGGGCCAGCTGCTGCTCAAGATCGCGCGCTGCGGCATCTCCATCCTGATGGTGGAGCACCACATGGACCTGGTCATGTCCATCTCCGACCACGTCATCGTGCTCGACTACGGCATCAAGATCGCCGAAGGCAAGCCGGCCGAGATCCAGAACAACCCGCGCGTGATCGAGGCCTACCTCGGCGTCGAGGACGAGGCCGCCCCGTCGGCGGCCTGAGGGAACACCACATGCTCAAGATCGATCAGCTCGAGGTGGCCTACGGCGCCATCCAGGCCGTCAAAGGCGTCAGCCTGGAAGTGAAGGCCGGCGAAGTGATCGCCATCATCGGCGCCAACGGCGCGGGCAAGAGCAGCCTGCTGCGCTGCATCGCCGGCCTGGAGCCGGCCGCCGGCGGCAGCATCCGCATCGCCGACACCGACTGCACGCGCCTGGCGCCGCACCGGCGCGTGGGCCTGGGCGTGGCCCTGTCGCCCGAGGGCCGCGGCGTCTTTCCCGACCAGACCGTGCGCGAGAACCTGATGCTCGGCGCCTACGCGCGCCGCCAGGACAAGGCCGGCGTGATGCGCTCCATCGAGCGCGAGTTCGGGCGCTTCCCGCGCCTGCGCGAACGCCAGGACCAGCTCGCGGGCACGCTCTCGGGCGGCGAGCAGCAGATGCTCGCCATCTCGCGCGCGCTCATGAGCGAGCCGCGCCTGCTGCTGCTCGACGAGCCCTCGCTGGGCCTGGCGCCGCTCATCATCAAGGACATCTTCAACGCCATCCGCCAGCTGCGCGAATCGGGCCTGACCATCCTGCTGGTCGAGCAGATGGCCAAGCAGGCGCTGGGCGTGGCCGACCGCGCCTACGTGCTCGAGACCGGCCGCATCACCCTGCAAGGTTCGGGCGCGCAGCTGTTGAACGATCCCAAGGTGAAAGCCGCCTACCTCGGCGCGCACTGAGCGCGCCCCACCCGGAGGACTGTTCCATGATCGTGCGATCGGGTTTGATCCAGAAGCAGGCGGGCTGGAGCGACGAGGACTTCCGCCGCCACTGGCGCGGGCACCACGGCGCCCTGGCGGCCCAGCTGCCCGGCCTGCGCCGCTACGAACAAAACCCCGTCGTCGACAGCCAGCAGCGCGGCTTCAGCTACCCGCGCGGGCCGGAGCGGCTCGACGGCTTTTCCATGCTCTGGTTCGACAGCGAAGCCGCCATGCGCGAGGCCCTGCGGACCGACGCCGGCCAGGCGCTCATCGCCGACGAGCAGCGCTTCATCGGCGACCTGCGCATCGTCACCATCGACCAGATGGAGGTGATACCACCGGACGCGGGCCGCCCGCTGCTCAAGCGCATGTCGCTGCTGCGCCGGCGCGAGGACGTCTCGGCCGAGGAATTCCAGCGCGAATGGCGGCAGGAGCACGCCCACCTGGTGAAGCGCGTGGCCGGCGTGCGCGGCTACCGGCAGAACCTCATCGTGGGCCGCGAGGCGCCCAAGGGCCACCCGGTGTCGCGCGAGGCCTGGCCCATCGACGGCATCGTCGAGCTCTGGTTCGACGACACCGATTCGCTGGACCAGGCCTTTGCCTCGCCCAAAGGCCAGACCCTGATGTCGCACGCGCGCGAGTTCATCGCCGAGATCACCACCTTCCTGGTCGAACGCCACGTGGTGGTGGGCTGACGTGGCCGGCGGCGCGGCGAGCGGAGCGTCCTCCCACGCGGGCCTGAACGGCGGCGGCGAAGGCCGGCGCGCCTACGCCCTGCTGCTGGGCGCGATGGCCATCTGGGGCGTCAACCTCTCGGTGGTGAAGGCGCTCACGGGCTCGCTCGACGTGCTGACCGTGGCGGCCGTGCGCATGGTCGTCGCGGCGCTCGCGCTCACGGCCCTGCTGTTCCTGCGGCGCGAGCGCCTGCCCGTGCTGAGCGCGCGCGCCTTGCTCGCGCTCACGGGCTGCGCGCTGGTCATGGTCTATGGCAACCAGATCCTGTTCTCGGCCGGGCTGGCGCGCAGCACCGCCACCAACGGCGCCCTGATCATGTCGCTGGGGCCGCTGGTGTCGGCCCTGCTGGCGGCCCTGGTCTTTCGCGAACGCCTGGGCGCGCGCCGCCTGGCCGGCGTGGCCATCGGCTTTGCCGGCGTGGCCCTGGTGGTGCTGAACCGGCCGGGCGCGCAGCTGGGCGGCGGCTCCTGGGGCGACGCGCTCATCATCGCCTCGGTGGTGTGCTTCGCCTCGGGCGGCATCGCGGTGCAGCGCCTGTCCCGGGCCTTCACGGCGCTGCAGATCAGCTGGGTGGTGCACGTCATTGGCGCCACGCTGCTGGTGCTGCACGCGGCCCTGTCGCCCGAGGCGCGCCTGTCGGACCTGGCCCAGGCCTCGCTGACGACCTGGTCGCTGGTGCTGTACTCGGGCATGCTGGCCACGGGCGTGGCGGCCCTGGTGTGGAACCTGTCCATCGCGCGCCTGGGCATCGCGCGCACGGCGATGGGCTTCTACTGGGTGCCGATCTTCGGCGTGGCCTTCGCGGTGGCCTTCATGGGCGAGGCGCTGACGGGGTGGCACGCGCTGGGGCTGGCGAGCGTGATCCTGGGGTCGCGGCTGGGGTTCGCGCGGCGGGGCTGACGCGACGGGGATGAGCGGTACTCACCGTGGCCCCGTGGGCCTTGCACCCACGAGGCCAGTCGCTCAGTACTTCATCTCAAAACCTTGCAGTCCCTCATGCAGCGCACGGCCTTGGTGTCGGGCCGGTCGTCGACGATGAAGCCGTCGCGGTTGGGCATCTTGAGCGCCTTGAGTGTGGCGGCGTTCACCACCGCGTCGGCCGGCAGCAGGCCGTTGAGGTGCAGGATGTAGCCGGTGACGGCGTAGACCTCGTCGTTGCTCAGGGACTGCGGCTGGGTGAGCGGCATGGCCCGGCGCACGTAGTCGAAGAGCACGGGTGCGAACGGGTACATGCTGCCCGGGGTCAGGAGGCGGCGTTCGGTGGTAAAGGAGCCGATGCCGCCGACCATGGTGCCGAACATGATGCCGCCCTCGGCCTTGGCGCCGTGGCAGGACGCGCACTTGCCGTCGTACACCGCCTGTCCCTGGGCGATGGTGCCGCTGCCGTCCGGCAGGCCCGCGCCGTCGGTGGTGCGGATGTCGATGTTCCAGCTGGCCAGTTCGGCCTCGGTAATGGGTTGGCCGAACGCGGCCTTGACCGCCGGCGCCGCGGTGGCGTGCGCACCGGGGTCCTTGGGCTGTGTGGGCTGTGCGGCCTGCGCGCTGCCCGCCAGCAGCCAGGCGCAGGCCATGGCGCAGCCCAGGGGAACGAGGGTGTTAAGCGATCGCATTGCTCACCTCCCCGGCGGTGTTGATGGTCCACGGGAAGATGCCGTTGTGGTGCTGCACGAAGCCGGTGATGGCGCGCACCTTCTGGATGTCTTCCACGGTGGGTTGCACATAGCCCGTCGAATCCACCGCGCGGCTGGCGATCTTGGCGGGCGATCCGTCCCAGTTCCAGCGCAGGCGAAAGCGCGTCAGGCATTTGTCGAGCACCGGTTCTTCCAGCTCGGCCTGGCGCCAGGTCTGCCCGCCGTCCACGGTGACGTCCACCGCCCGGATCTTGCCCAGGCCCGACCAGGCGAAGCCGATGATTTCCACCGGGCCGCGCTGCACCTTCATCGAACCCGAGGGCGAGGTGATCACCGACTTGGCCTCCATGGCGAAGCTGAACTGGCGCCATTTGCCGTTGGGCATGGGGTCGGTGTAGCGCGCGGTTTCGCTGCGCAGGTGCCAGGGCTTGTCGCCCATCTTCAGGCGGCGCAGCCACTTGATGCTGACGTTGCCCTCCCAGCCGGGGATGAACAGCCGCAGCGGGTAGCCGTTCTCGGCGCGCAGCATTTCACCGCCCGTGGCGTACACCAGCAGGGCGTCGTCCATCAGCTTTTTGATGGGCAGGCTGCGGGCGTGGGCCGAGCCATCGGCGCCTTCGGCCAGGCCCCAGGTGGCCTTGGGGTCCACGCCGGCCTCGTCCAGCAGCACGGACAGCGGCACGCCCGTCCATTGCGTGCACGAGAGCAGGCCGTGCGTTTGCTGCACGGTCTTGGAGGCCGGTTTGAGCCAGTCGGTCAGGCCGTTGCCCGAGCATTCCATGAAGTAGAAGCGCGACACCGAGGGGTAGCGCATGAGGTCGCTCATGGTGAACACCAGCGGCTGGCGGACCATGCCGTGGATGGCGAACCGGTGCTGCTCCGGATCGATTTCCGGTACCCCGTTGTGGTGGCGCTCGTAGATCAGCCCGTTGGGCGTGACGATGCCGTGCTGCTGGTGGACCGGCGTGAAGCTCCAGTCCGAGAAGTTCTGCTTGTTCACCAGCACGTCGGTGCGCCGGCGTTTGACGTGCGCCTCGAACTTGGACGGCATGCCGTATTCGTTCTCGGGGATCGGCGTGCCCGGGCGCAGGTTGGATGGCGGCACCGGCAGCGCGGCCCGGGCCGGGCCGGCCGCGGCCAGGCCCGCCAGGCCGGCGGCCGCCGCCGCCGTCTGCGCGAACAGCTGTCGCCGTGCGGGTTGCCGCGGGTGGGTGATGGACCGCGTGGTCGCCAGCTCCGATTGGGCCTGCCGCACCAAGCGCTGGCCTGGGTCTTCCTTGCTCACGGCTTGTCTCCAGTGGGGTGTTGTGGGATGTCTACCAACCGACCGATCGGTACAGACTACTATGGCGGCATTCGCCAAGGAAGATCACTGGGGTTTACCCGTGCAGGCGCCGGTCCGCCGTGTCAGGTGGCGCGCAGCATGCGCAGCGTCAGGTCGTTGAAGCGCTCAGCGATGGCCTGCGCGCCCTCGGGCCGTTGCGGCTTCATCCAGAGGTAGCAGTAGTAGTACATGCCCAGCACGCCCTTGAGCACGAGCGCATCGAAGGGCCGGAACACGCCTTGTTCCGCGCCTTCGATCATGGTGTCGCGCCACACCTGTTCGTAGCGGCCGTGCCAGCCCATGACCTCGTTGCAGCGTTCGGTGGAGAGCGACTGAACGTCCCGGAAGCAGACCGTCAGCTCGGCCTGGTGCGAGGCCACCTTGTGCACCAGGACCGAGCCGAGCCGGGTCAGCCGCGCGACCGGGTCGCTTTCCTCGGCCTTGAGGCGCAGCGCGCTGTCGGCCAGCTCGGTGATGTACTCACGGGTCACGTCGTACAGCAGGTCTTCCTTGCTGCGGATGTGGTGGTAGAGCGCCCCGCGGCCGAGCTTCACCGCTTCCTGGATGTCGCTCATGCCGACCGCGTGGTACCCGCGCTGCGCGAACAGCTGGGCCGCGATCTTCACGATGCGCGCCCGCTGCGGCAACTCGGGGTAGTCGGTCACATCCATGACAGGGCGGTGGGGCGGTGCCGGCGATCGCCAGGCCGGTCAGACGTCGATGTTGCCGGCCCTCAGCGCGTTGGTCTCGATGAAGTCGCGCCGCGGCTCTACCTCGTCGCCCATCAGCATGGTGAACACGCGGTCAGCCTCGATCGCGTCGTCGATCTGCACGCGCAGCAGGCGGCGCACTTCGGGGTCCATGGTGGTTTCCCAGAGCTGCTCAGGGTTCATCTCGCCCAGGCCCTTGTAGCGCTGGCGCGCGGTGGTGCGTTCGGCTTCGCTGATGAGCCATTGCATGGCGGTGCGGAAGTCGCTCACGCGCTCTTCCTTC
>NZ_MKSS01000217.1:0-2002 GCF_001897365.1 Hydrogenophaga sp. 70-12 | reverse complement strand
TTGTGGTCGCCCCATTTCCACGACCTCAACCGCACGCTGGTCGAGCGCGCGCGCGAGGAAGGCCTGCGCGTGATCCCCTGGACCGTGAACGAGGTGCCCGACATGGAGCGCCTGATCGACTGGGGCGTCGACGGCCTCATCACCGATCACCCCGACCGCCTGCGGGCCGTGATGGAGCGGCGCGGCATGACCCTGCCGCCGCCGGTGGCGCCCTTGGTGGCGCGGCAGAATTGAGCGCCATGCGCCCCCCTACCCTGCTCCAACCCGTGGCCGATGCCCTTGCCGGCCTGCGCGAGGGCTCGCTCTCGCCCGCCCAGGCCAGCGAGCGCCTGCGCGCGCAGCACGACCTGCTCGCCGCCCTGCCACCGCGTTTCGCCGAGGTGCTGGGCAATCTGCTGGACCGTCTCGAATCCAGCGCGCTGTTCGACGGCGAAAGCTGCTCGTTCAGCTCGCACGAGCTGCACGACAGCCTGCAGTACTG
The DNA here is from genome assembly GCF_001897365.1 of Hydrogenophaga sp. 70-12. NCBI lineage: Bacteria > Pseudomonadati > Pseudomonadota > Betaproteobacteria > Burkholderiales > Comamonadaceae > Hydrogenophaga > Hydrogenophaga sp. 70-12. The sequence continues at coordinate 1,521 of NZ_MKSS01000217.1, read as the reverse complement.
GATCGACAAGGCCCAGGCGCAGCTGGCGAACGCCTGAGCCGCGCCAGGGAACTTCCCGCCCGCCCCGCGGCTCATTCCCGCGCGCTGCGCACACGCGCAGCGCCACCCCGGACAGCCGAAAGAACCAACACCATGCCCGCCACGAACCGTCGACAACTGCTGTTGGCCAGCGCCGCCCTGGCCCTGCCCATCGGGGCCCTGGCCCAGGCCAAGTCCCCCCTGCCCCCGCTGCAGGTCTGGAAAGACCCCAACTGCGGCTGCTGCAAGGACTGGGTGAGCTACCTGCAGGCCGACGGCTTCACCGTGCAGGTCTACGACAGCGGCAACACCGCCGTGCGCCGCCGCCTGGGCCTGCCCGAACGCTACGGCTCCTGCCACACCGCCCTCATCGGCGGCTATGTCGTCGAAGGCCATGTGAACGCACGCGAAATCCGCCGCCTGCTGGCCGACAAGCCCCAGGCCCTGGGCCTGGCCGTGCCCGGCATGCCGGTGGGCAGCCCGGGCATGGACGGCCCCGACTACGGCGGCCGCCAGGACCCCTACGACGTGCTGCTGGTGCAGCGCGATGGGACGGCGCGGATCTACCAGTCCTATTTCAAGCGCACCTGAACGCCCGCAGGGGCGTCCACCCCCTGGCCGCCCGACGCCAAGAGGATTTGATCTGGGTCAAACCCGGCGCCGGAAAACGCACCGGGCCCTGAGGCGGTACTACATATCGGCGAGGTAATGCCGATAGCGCATGGGTGAAGCGGCCGATCACAGCGCCGCCCCTCCCCAACCACCATCTCATGCGCGCCAACCTGCCCGTCTCCCAACAGGAATACGTCATCCCCGATGGCGTCACCCTGGTCTCCACCACCGATCTGCAGAGCCACATCACCTACTGCAACCCGGCGTTTGTCGCGGTCAGCGGTTTCAGCCGCGAGGAGCTGATGGGCCAGCCGCACAACATCGTGCGGCACCCCGACATGCCCCCCGAGGCCTTTCGCGACATGTGGGAGACGCTGCGCTCGGGCCAGCCCTGGTCGGCGCCGGTGAAAAACCGGCGCAAGAACGGCGACCACTACTGGGTGATGGCCAACGCCACCCCCGTGGTGCAGGACGGCCGCACCGTGGGCTACATGTCCGTGCGCACCAAGCCCACGCGCGAGCAGGTGCAGGCGGCCGAGGCCCTGTACGCCCGCCTGCGCGCCGAGCGCGACCAGGGCCAGGACCGATTGAGCCTGCGGCGCGGCCAGGTGGTGCAGAAAGGCCTGTCCGGCCTGCTGAGGCGCGCGCTGCGGCCCAGCCTGGGCCGCGCCATCGGCGGTGTCTGTGTGGCGCTGGCCGCGGCCGGCGTGCTGGTCGGCGAGATCGGCGCCCGCCTGGGCCTGGCGGCCCACCTGGCCATGGCCCTGCCCCTGCTGGCGGTCGCCCTGTTCGCCGCCTGGGCGCTGCGGCGCCAGACCGTGCAGCCGCTGGCGCAGGCCGTTCGCTTCGCCAACACCATGGCCGCGGGCGACCTCACCTCGCGCCTGGCCC
>NZ_MKSS01000216.1:0-2024 GCF_001897365.1 Hydrogenophaga sp. 70-12 | reverse complement strand
TGATTGGGCCGCAGCACGCCGCGCCACAGGGTGTTCAGCCGCGGGTGGGGCGCTTGGGCCAGGCGGCGCAGCACGCCCAGCAGGTGGCGGGTGATGTCGGTGGCCTGTTTCGGCACGAACTGGTCGATCAGGCCATTGTTGAAGGCCTGGATGGCGATCTGCTCGTCGGCCTGGCCGGTCAGCAGCACGCGCGCGCCCGGCCAGTCGAGCAGGGTGTTGAGCACCGTCAGGCCGTCGGTGCCGGGCATGGCGTAGTCGACCACACAGACCTGGGCCAGGTGGTAGCGCTCGGGGCGGCTGGCCCAATAGCGCAGGACCTGGGGAATGAGGGGCTGTCCCTGGCGCCAGCGGTCGATCATCTGCAATTGCAGGGCGGCGTCGGCCTCCCAGTGCGCGGGCTCGGCCTGCATGCGGGCCAGGAACCCGGACGGCCGGGAGTAGAGCTCCACCTGGGTCTGGGCGGGCACCACCATGCCGAGCATTTCGAGGTAGTCCGGGTCGTCGTCCAGGAAGAGGACGCCGCCTGGGCGCTGGAAGAGGGAGAGGGTCAGAGCCATTGGGATTGGGCGGTGGCGGCGGGCCGAACGGGCGCCGTGGCGGTCAGGGGCAGGTCGATCATGAAGACGGCGCCCAGTCCGGGTTCGGAGTGCACGCTGAGGCGGCCGCGCGCGGCCTCGACCACGTTCTTGCAGAAGGTGAGGCCCAGTCCGTTGCCTGCGCCGGCCTGCGAGGAATAAAAAGGTTCGAAGATGCGATTCTGCAACTCGTGCGAGATGCCGACGCCGTCGTCCGAGACGGCGATGCGGCCCTTGCCGTGATGGATGCCCACGTCGACCCGCAAATCGCCCGGTTGCGGCGCGTGGCTGGCGGCCGCCAAGGCGTGCAGGGCGTTCTTCAGCAGGTTGATCACCACCTGGGCGAACAGCGAGCGCGAACCGAGGAAGCAGAAGTCCTGCTGCACCTGCACGCGCACGCAGTCGCGCTCGCGCGAGCTGCGGTAGGGGTAGTTGGCCACCACCTCCTGCACCAGCTCGGCCGCCTGGATGGTGCTTTGTTCGCGGGGCAGGCGCAGCAGCTGGGCGTTGGAGATCTGGGTGTCGATCTGGCGGTTCATGCTGCGCACCAGGTTTTGCAGCCGCGTGGCCAGTTCCTCGAACTTCTTCCGCTTGGCGTCGCTCACGTCGTGCTGCGAGAGGTTGCGCAGCACGTCGCCCATCAGGTTCACGGTGGCCAGGGGGGTGCGCAGTTCATGCGCCATCACGCCCATGGTGGAGAGGGTATTGAGCAGCCGGGCGCGGCGCAGGTTGGCGCTGGAGATGCCCAGCATCAGGCCCATGGTCCAGGCGAAGGCGATCACGACCACGTTGGCCAGGGGCTGCTCCGGACCCACGGGGCTGGCGCCCATGAGGTGCGCCGAGTACAGCCCCGCCGCACCGCCGGTGAGCAGGCCCAGCGTGGCCAGGCGCCAGTCGGTGGCGTGGTAATAGATGAGGACCATGGCCGCAACGCTGCCCAGCCAGGCGGGGTTGCCGCCGTTCATGGCGTACATCCAGGTGAAGAACCACGGCAGCTGGATCCAGGTGGCCAGGCTGAACAGGCGCCCGCTGGCGGCCGAGGTCGGGTCGCGGCGCAGGCTGGGCATGAGGTAGATGAGCGCCGTGAACGCCATCAGGAGCCGGGCCAGCGGGTTCTCGTAGGGCTGGGGCACGGCGTGCGCCCAGATCCAGTAGATCAGCAGGTGCCCGCTGAACGTGAAGAAGCCGATCCACACCAGCCGGCGCGGCGATGGGTGCAAAATGGGCTCCAGCGGCGTGTGCACGACTTCGTCGAGCAACCACTGCCGCCACCTTGCCCACCCGCTTTTCCACTGCAACCGGTTCAGCCGCAATATGGTCTCCTGTCCTGACTGGCCTCTCGCGGGCGTCGCCTCCGACGCCCGGGTTGCGCGCATTCTGCAACCTCGCGAGGCCTCGCGCCCATGACACTCCCTGTCAACTTTGACAGTGTCGGCGTCGACAGCATCC
>NZ_MKSS01000215.1:0-2048 GCF_001897365.1 Hydrogenophaga sp. 70-12 | reverse complement strand
CTTGCTGAAGACCGGCGTCTCGGGCGAGTTGAGGTACTTGGGCTCGCCCTTGTCGAGCACGCGCCCGCCAAAGCCGATGCACTCGCCCTTGACGTTGCGGATGGGGAACATCACGCGGTCGCGGAAGCGGTCGTAGCGCTTGGCCTGGCCGTCCTGGCCTTTTTCGTCGGCGTGTTCGATCACCAGGCCCGACTCGGTGAGCAGCGGCGACTGGTAGTCCGGGAACACGCCGGCCAGGTGGCGCCAGCCCTCGGGCGCGTAGCCCAGACCGAACACCTTGGCGATCTGGCCCGACAGGCCTCGGCCCTTGAGGTAGCCGATGGCGCGCGGCGAGGCCTTCAGCTGCTTCTGGTAGTCGCGGGCGGTCTTCTCCAGCACGTCGGTCAGCGTGGCCTGTTGCTGGCGTTGCTGCGCGGCGCGTTCGCGGTCCTGCGGCGAGGCGGCGTCGTCGGGCACCTGCAGGCCGACCTGGGCGGCCAGGTCCTTCACGGCTTCCACGAAGCCCATGCCCGTGTGCTCCATGAGGAAGCCGATGGCGTTGCCGTTCGCCCCGCAGCCGAAGCAGTGATAGAACTGCTTGGACGGGCTGACGCTGAACGAGGGCGACTTCTCGCCGTGGAAGGGGCACAGCCCCATGAAGTTGGCGCCGCCCTTCTTGAGCTGCACGTAGCGGCCCACCACGTCGACCACGTCGACGCGGGTGAGCAGTTCCTGGATGAAGCTCTGGGGGATGGCCATGGGGAAGGGGGAGAGTATGAAGCACCCCCGCCGCGCCGCGCGCGCCCCCCCGAGGGGACCCTGCCAAGGGACCGGCACAGCCGGACCCGTGGCCTGTCTGGACGGGATCTCCCGCGCCGACGGGGGTGTCGGTCAATCGCCTGCGACGATGCCCTCGCGCCGCGGATCGGCACCGCCCAGCCAGCGCCCGCCGCGCCGCAGCAGGGCCTGCGCGCCGCTGGTCATCTCCACCGTTTGCACCGTGTGGCCGAGGGCGCGCAGCGCCTGGACGGTGGCGTCGGGGAAGCGGTTTTGCTCCAGCATCAGCGGACCGCCCAGGGTGCCGAAGTTGGGCAGGTTCAGCGCGGCCTGCGGGTGCAGGCCCCAGTGCAAGCTGCCGTGCAGTGCCTTGGCGGTGTAGTGGATGATGAGCGCGCCGCCCGGGCTGCCCGCGCTCATGAGGGGTTCGCCGCTCTGGGCGTCGAACACCAGCGTGGGCGCCATGGACGAGCGCGGCCGCTTGCCCGGCTGCACGCGGTTGGCGATGGGGCGGCCCTGGCTGTCGGCGGGGGCGAAGCTGAAGTCGGTGAGTTCGTTGTTGAGCAGGAAGCCGCCGGGGCGAGAGGGATCGGTGCTGACCATCAGGCGCGAGCCGAAGGCCGATTCGATGGTGGTGGTCATGGCCAGCGCGTTGCCGCGGCCATCGACGATGCTGATGTGGCTGGTGCCGGCCTCGGGTTGCGAGGGCATGGGCGCGAAGGCCAGCGTCGCGCCGGCCGGCCGGCCCGGCCTGGCCTCGGGCATGCGCTGCGGGCCGATGAGTTGGGCGCGCGCGTTGAGGTATTCGGGGGCCAGCAGGCTGTTCCAGTCCCCGCCGGGCGCGGGCACGAAGTCGGGGTCGCCCACGTACTGGGCGCGGTCCGCGAAGGCCAGGCGCGAGGCCTCGGTGTAGGCGTGCAGCCAGTCGGCGCCGGGGCGGCCGTCGCGCAGGCCGGCCAGGGCCTGCGGCGTGCGTGAGAGCAGGCCCAGGATCTGCCCGACCGCGATGCCGCCCGAGCTGGGCGGCGGAAAGCCGCACAGGCGCACCCAGCGCCCGCCGGTGCGCAGCGGGTGGCACAGGGCCTCACGCTCGCGCGGCTGGTAGCGGCGCAGGTCGTCCTGCGTGAGCGCGCCGGGCAGGCTGGGGTGCTGGCGAACCTTGTCGACGATGGCGCGCGCGATCGGGCCGTCGACCAGGGCCCGTGGCCCGATGGCCGCGATGTCGCGCAGCACCGCCGCGAGCTCGGGGTTGCGCAGCGCGTGGCCGACGGGATGCGGCGTGCCATCGGCGC
>NZ_MKSS01000214.1:0-2049 GCF_001897365.1 Hydrogenophaga sp. 70-12 | reverse complement strand
ACATCATCGTGGGCAATACCGTGCTCTACGGCGCCACCACGGGCGAGGCCTTCTTCGCCGGCGTGGCCGGCGAGCGCTTCGCGGTGCGCCTGTCGGGCGCCAGCGCGGTGGTGGAGGGCACCGGCGACCACGGCTGCGAGTACATGACCGGCGGCACCGTGGTGGTGCTGGGCAAGACCGGCCGCAACTTCGCGGCCGGCATGAGCGGCGGCGTGGCCTACGTCTACGACGAGGATGGCCGCTTCGCCGAGCGCTGCAACACCGCCATGGTGAGCCTGGAGCCCGTGCCCACGGCCAAGGAACAGGAGGCCGCGTCCAGCGCCGGCGCCTGGCACCGCGGCCAGACCGACGAGGCCTTGCTGAAGAAGCTGCTGGAAGACCACAACCGCTGGACCGGCAGCAAGCGCGCGCGCGAACTGCTCGACAACTGGGCCACGGCGCGGGGCAAGTTCCTCAAGGTCTTCCCGAACGAGTACAAGCGCGCGCTCGGCGAGATGGCCGCGAAGCAGACGGCCGCCGCCGCGACCACCAAGGCGCAAGGCTCGGCCAAGAAGGCCACCGCGCCCGCGAAGTAAGCCCACGAGATACAGCCCCACGAGATACAGGACAGCACCATGGGAAAAGTCACCGGCTTCATGGAATACGAGCGCATCGAGGAGGGCTACGCGCCCGTGCCCGATCGACTGAAGCACTACAAGGAGTTCGTTGTCGGGCTCGATGATGCGCAGGCCAAGCTCCAGGGCGCTCGCTGCATGGACTGCGGCACGCCGTTCTGCAACAGCGGCTGCCCGGTCAACAACATCATTCCGGACTTCAACGACCTCGTGTACCAGGGCGACTGGAAGAACGCGATCACGGTGCTGCACAGCACCAACAACTTTCCCGAGTTCACCGGCCGCATCTGCCCCGCGCCCTGCGAGGCCGCCTGCGTGCTCAACGTGAACGACGACCCGGTGGGCATCAAGTCCATCGAGCACGCCATCATCGACCGCGCCTGGGCCGAAGGCTGGGTGGCGCCGCAGCCGGCCAAGCACAAGACCGGCAAGAAGGTGGCCGTGGTGGGTTCTGGCCCCGCCGGCCTGGCGGCCGCGCAGCAGTTGGCGCGTGCCGGCCACGACGTGACCGTGTTCGAGAAGAACGACCGCGTCGGCGGCCTGCTGCGCTACGGCATCCCCGACTTCAAGATGGAGAAGTCGCACATCGACCGACGCGTCGAGCAGATGCAGGCCGAGGGCGTGGTCTTTCGCACCGGCGTGCTGGTGGGTGCCCTGCCCGAAGGCAGCGAGGTCACCAACTGGGCCAAGGAAACCGTCAGCGCCGAGCAGCTCAAGGCCGAGTTCGACGCCGTGCTGCTCACCGGCGGCGCCGAGCAGAGCCGCGACCTGCCCGTGCCGGGCCGCGAGCTGGACGGTATCCATTTCGCCATGGAGTTCCTGCCCCAGCAGAACAAGGTCAACGCGGGCGACAAACTCAAGGGTCAACTGCGTGCCGACGGCAAGAAGGTCATCGTCATCGGCGGCGGCGACACCGGCTCCGACTGCGTGGGCACCAGCAACCGCCACGGCGCCACCAGCGTGACCCAGTTCGAGCTCATGCCCCAGCCGCCCGAGCAGGAGAACAAGCCCCTGGTCTGGCCCTACTGGCCGCTCAAGCTGCGCACCAGCTCCAGCCACGAAGAGGGCTGCGCGCGCGAGTTCGCTATCTCCACCAAGGAGTTCATCGGCAAGAACGGCAAGCTCACGGGCCTGAAGACCGTGCACGTGGAGTTCAAGGACGGCAAGTTCGTCGAGGTGCCGGGCACCGAGAAGGAATACAAGGCCGACCTGGTCCTGCTCGCCATGGGCTTCACCAACCCCGTGGCCACCGTGCTCGAGGCCTTTGGCGTCGACAAGGATGCGCGCGGCAACGCCAAGGCCACGACCGACTTCACGGGGGGCTATGCGACCAACGTGCCCAAGGTGTTCGCCGCCGGCGACATGCGCCGGGGCCAGTCGCTGGTGGTCTGGGCCATCCGCGAGGGCCGTCAGGCGGCCCGTTCGGTGGATGAGT
>NZ_MKSS01000213.1:0-10982 GCF_001897365.1 Hydrogenophaga sp. 70-12 | reverse complement strand
AAGCAGGACGGCTTCTTCATCGGCCAGGCCGACCTCACCCTGGGCCGCCAGCGCGTCAGCGGACCGGCCGCGCTGCTGACCATGGACCCGAACCGCCAGGACGGCGGCTCCTGGAGCGAGGGCCGCCTGGCCTTCTACACCAAGCGCCAGCTCGACGAGCGCTGGACCTTCACCGCCAGCCTGGACACCGAGGAGCGCCCACTCAACGAGCTGTTTCGCAACCTCGACCGCAAGGACCCGAGCACCCTGTTCCGCCGGCTCGACCCGGTGGACTCCTGGGCCACCTTCGGCGACGACTCCACCACCGTGGAGGACGCGCCCACGCAGGGCCGGGTCTACGCGCGCATCGACGACGGCCGCTCGCACGCCATGTGGGGCAACTACAAGCTCAACCTGGACGAGACCGCGCTGGCCCAGATCAGCCGCGGCCTGTACGGCCTGCACGGCCGCTACCTGAGCGAGGACAGCACCGCGCACGGCGAGGCGCGCCTGCGCGTGGACGCCTACGCCGCCGAACCGGGCACCCTGTCGGCGCGCGAGGAGTTCCGCGGCACCGGTGGCTCGCTGTACTACCTGCGCCATCAGGACATCACGCGCGGCGCCGAACGCGTGTTCGTGGAGATCCGCGACCGCGACTCCGGTCTGGTGCGCGCGCGCCGCCTGCTGGTGCCGGGCTCGGACTACGAGGTCGATCACCTGCAGGGCCGCGTGCTGCTCAACGGCCCGCTGCCCAGCTTCTCGGACGACGGCGCCATCGTGCGCGCGGGTGGCCTCACCGGCCAGCCCACTTACCTGGTGGTGGACTACGAGTACGCGCCCCTGCTGGGCTCGCTCGACACCCTGGCCACCGGTGGCCGCCTCTCCTGGTGGGCCAGCGACGCGCTGCGCCTCGGCGTGACCGCCTCGAAGCAGGAACAGACCGGGGGCGACCAGACCCTGGCCGGCGTGGACCTGCTGCTGCGCCACGGCGAGAACACCTACCTGAAGGCAGAGGTGGCGCGCTCCGACGGACCGGGCACGGGCGAGCTGCGCTCGCTCGACGGCGGCTACCACTTCGCTGGCGAACCGGTGGACCCCACGGCCGACGCGAACGCCTGGCGCCTCGAAGGCCAGGCCGACCTGAAGGACCTGGGCCTGGCGGACGGCGGGCGCATCGCCGCCTACGCGCAGCGGCGCGGCGCGGGCTTCTCCGCGCCGGGCCAGCTCGTCAGCAACGAGACGAAGCAGGTCGGCGTGGACGCCGCGCTGCCGCTGGGCGAGCGCACCGAGCTGCGCCTGAAGGCCGACCGCCGCGACGAGCGCAACGGCTTCGACAGCGACAGCGCCGAGGCGCAGCTGAGCCACCAGCTCACGCCGCACTGGCGCCTGGGCGCGAGCCTGCGCCGCGACGACAAGCGCAGCGACAGCGTCGTCACCAACGGCGGCCTGCCCTGGGGCGCGGCGGTGGAAGGCGCGCGCACCGACCTGGGCGTGCAGGTGGACTACGACAGCCTGGCCAGCTGGGCCCTCTATGGCTTCGCGCAGCGCACGCTGTCGCGCAGCGGCACGCGCCTGGACAACGACCGCCTGGGCGTGGGCGCGCGCTACCGCGTCAACGACAAGCTCGCGCTCAACGGTGAGCTCTCGGGTGGCGACGGCGGCGCGGCCGGCCAGCTGGGCGTCGACTACCAGTACGACGACCGCTCCAGCCTGTACCTGACGTACGTGCTGGACACCGGCCGCACCGACGAGAACACGCAGGGCCGTGGCGGCACGCTGGTGTCGGGCGCCAAGTCGCGCATCAACGAAGGCCTGAGCGTCTTCACCGAGCACCGCCACAGCGTGGGCGCGCAGCCGGGCCTGACACACGCCTATGGCGTGCAATACGCGCCCGACAGCCGCTGGACCCTGGGTGTGTCGCTGGAAAACGGCCGCGTGGGTGTCGAGACCCTGGGCGAGCTGCGCCGCGAGGCCATCGCCTTCAACGCCGGCTACAGCAGCGACACCGTGCGCTACAGCGGCGGCGCCGAGTACCGCTCCGACCGCGGCAGCGTGGAGTCGCGCCGCAGCTGGCTGCTCAAGAACGCCTTCAGCCTGAAGGACGGCGAGGACGCTCGCTGGGTCGGCAAGCTCAACTGGGCCGACAGCGACAGCAGCGCGGGCGCGCTGGCCGCCGCGAAGTACACCGAGGCCAGCCTGGGCTATGCGCTGCGCCCGGTGAACAACGACCGCGTGAACCTGCTGCTCAAGTACACCTATCTGCACGACCTGTCCTCGCCGGGCCAGGTGTCGGCGACGGGTGTCTCGTCCACCCAGGTCTTCACCACCGGCAATCACTACCAGCAGCGCAGCCACGTGTGGGCCGCCGACCTGAGCGTCGACCTCACGCCGCGCTGGACCCTCGGCGGCAAATACGCCTGGCGCCAGGGCGAGCTGCGCGCCAGCCGCGACAACAGCGCGCCCTGGTTCAAGAGCAGCGCCGACCTGGCGGTGCTGCGCCTGGACTGGAAGGTGGTGCGCCGCTGGGACTGGCTGCTGGAGCTGCGTTCGCTGCGCGCCAAGGAACTGGGCGACCGCCGCACCGGCTGGCTCACGGCGGGCTACTACCACATCAACGAGAACGTGAAGCTCGGCCTGGGCTACAACTTCACCGACTTCTCGGACGACCTCACCGACATGCGCTACCGCAGCCGGGGCTGGTTCATCAACCTGCTGGGGAAGTTCTGAACACGCCTGCGCTGGTCACCGTCTTCCTGGATTTCGATGGCGTGCTGCATCCCGTGGGGGCCCCGCGGGACTGGCTGCTCGACAAGGCCGGCATGCTGGCCGCCTCGCTCAAGGACCTGGAGGGCGTGGAGATCGTGGTGTCCAGCGGCTGGGCGGCCTACCACCCGCTGTCCGAGATTCAGGCCCTGTTCCAGCCCTGGCCCGCGCTGCAGGCCCGGGTGGTGGGCCGCACCGAGCCCTGGGTGCGGCCGCCGGGCCACGGCGCGGCCATGCCCGAGCGCGAGCGCCAGTGCCGCGACTGGCTGCGCGCCAACGGGCGCTCGGCGCGCCATTGGCTGGCCATCGACAACCAGCGCCACCACTTCGCGGCGCGCGACCGGCTGGTCCTGGTGGACGGCCGCCAGGGCCTGCGGGTGGGCAACCTCTACCGGCTGGTGGAGATGGTCCACCGGCTGCGGCGCGAGGCCTGAGCAGAAGGCCTGAGCGCGTGGCTCAGGCCCGCAGGCCGATGCGCGCCAGGGTCTGGTCGATCCAGGCCGTGTCGAGCCGGCCCTCGGCGATCTGCCGCAGCGTCACCTGTTCCGCCTGCGACTTGTTGCGCGCCGCGTCGAGCACGGCCGCGGCCTCGTCCTGCGGCACGCAGAGCACGCCGTCGGCGTCGCCGATGATCAGGTCGCCGGGGTGGATCACCATGCCGTCGATGGCGATGGGCGCGTTGATTTCGCCGGGGCCGTCCTTGTAGGGGCCGCGGTGGGTCACGCCCGCCGCGAACACGGGCAGGGCGCCGGCGCCGATGACGTCGAGGTCGCGGATCGCGCCGTCGATGACGAAACCGGCCAGGCCGCGCCGGATCGCGTAGGTGGTCATCAGCTCGCCGATCAGCGCGTTGCTGAGGTCGCCGCCGCCGTCCACCACGATCACGTCGCCGGGCTGGGCGATCTCCAGCGCCTTGTGGATCATGAGGTTGTCGCCGGGCCGCGTCTTCACGGTGATGGCGGGCGCGGACAGACGCGTCTCGCGGCTCAGCGGGCGCAGGCGCGCGCCGGCCGCGGTCATGCGGGTCATGCAGTCGCTGACGTTGGCGACGGGCACGCCGCGGAAGGCCTCGACGAGGTCGGGCGCGACGCGGCGGGGGACGGGGAGGATGCGCAGTCCAAGCATGGCTTCAGTTCCGTTGGGCGGGGATGAGGTGGCTGGGGTCCAGGTCCTCGGGCCGCAGCACGCCCATCAGGGCCATGTTGCGCGAGACCTCCGAGCGCAGCAGGTCGATGGCGCGGTGCGCGCCGGCCTCACCGGCCACGGCGGCGGCGAAGGCGAAGGGGCGGCCGACGAAGACGAAGCGCGCGCCCAGGGCCAGGGCCTTGAGCACGTCGCTGCCGCGGCGCACGCCGCTGTCGAGCATCACCGGAATGTCGGGGCAGGCCTCGACGATGCGCGGCAGCACCGCCAGCGGCGCGGCGGCGCCGTCGAGCTGGCGCCCGCCGTGGTTGCTCACGATCACGCCGTCGACGCCCTCGTCGGCCGCGCGCCGCGCGTCGCGCGCGTCGAGCACGCCCTTGACCACGAGCTCGCCGCCCCAGACGCGGCGGATCATTTGCAGGTGGCGCCAGTTCAGGTGGCCGCGATCGGAGAGGTTGCGCTCCACGTGGGGCGAGAGGATGGGCGCGCCGCGCGTGGCGTAGCTGTTCTCGAAATGCGGCATGCCGTGGCGCAGCAGCGTGCGCAGGAAGGTGCCGAACAGCCAGCGCGGGTGCGTGAGGCCCTGCCAGGCGAGCGCGGGGCCGGGCCGCACCGGAATGGTGAAGCCCGCGCGCAGGTTGCTTTCGCGGTTGGCCGCGGCCGGCGTGTCCAGGGTGATCACCAGCGTGCGGTAGCCGGCGGCCTTCACGCGCTCCAGCAGCGCGAGGATGCCGGCGTCGTCGCCGGGCAGGTAGGCCTGGAACCAGGCCCCCGGGTTCACCGCGATCACCTCTTCCAGGCGGATCAGCGAGGAGCCGCTGAGCACGAAGGGAATGTTCTCGCGCCGCGCGGCCCGGGCGATGACCAGGTCGCCGCGGTAGGCCGAGAGCGCGGCCAGGCCCATGGGCGCCACGCCGAAGGGCGCGCCGTAGCGCTGGCCGAACAGCTCGACGCCGGTGTCGCGCGGCGTGATGTCCACCAGCACGCGCGGCACCATCTCCCAGGCCTGGAAGGACGCGCGGTTGGCGCGCAACGACTGGTTGGTCTCCGCCGCGCCGGCCACGTAGCCGAACACCGGGCGGGGCAGGTGGCGCCGCGCCTCGGCCTCGAAATCGTCGAGGCACAGCAGGCCCTGCAGCCACCGGGGGGCGGCCGGCGCGTCGGCGCTGCGGCTCATGCGCGGGGCTCGCGGTGCTCGGGCAGGGCCTTGCCCGAGAGCGCCCGCACCTGCAGCGCCAGCGCGGCCCAGTCCCAGTCGGCGCGGCCGCCCTCGCACAGCTCGTCGAGCAGCCGCTCGGCCAGCGCGGCGGTGGGCAGCACGGTGCCCGTGGCCTGCGCGCCCTGCAGCGCCAGGCGCAGGTCCTTGCGCATCAGCGCCGCGCGAAAGCCCGGCGTGAACTGGCCGGCGGCGATGCGGGGGGCGTGTTTTTCCAGCGAGAAGCTGCGCGCGGCGCCGCCCAGCAGGGCCTCGCGCATCGGCGCCGGGTCCACGCCCTCGGCCTCGGCCAGCGCGAGGGCGTCGGCCACGCCCAGCAGCGCGCCGGCCACGGCCACCTGGTTGCAGGCCTTCACCACCTGGCCCGCGCCCACGCCGCCCACGTGCAGCACGCTCTTGCAGAAGGCGCCCAGCGCCTCGCGGCAGGCGTCCACGCTGGCGGTCTCGCCGCCGACCATGCAGCTCAGCACGCCCTCGGCCGCGCCCTGCTGGCCACCGCTCACGGGCGCGTCCAGGAAGCCGATGCCGCGCGCCGCGAGCGCGGCCGCGAACCCGCGCGCCGACGCCGCCGCGATGGTGCTGGTGTCCACCACGGTGCTGCCCGCCGCCAGGCCGTGCACCAGGCCGCCGTCGGCGAACAGCACCTCATGCACCGCCGCGTCGTCGGGCAGGCTCAGGAAAACGATGGCGCTGCCCCGGCCCACGTCGGCCGGGCCGGTGCCGGCCGTGGCGCCCTGGTCCACCAGGGCCTGCACGGCGCGCGCCTCGCGCGCGAAGACCTTGAGCGGGTAGCCCCGGCGCAGCAGGCAGCCGGCCATGCCGGCGCCCATGGCGCCCAGGCCGATGAAGCCGAAGGAGGATCCGGGCGCGCGGCTCATTTGCCGATGGCCTTGCCGATCAGGTCCACCGCCGCGACGACCTCGGCCTGGAAGGCCGCGCCGTCGGCGTAGTCCTGGGTCAGCCCCGACTTGGCCACGTAGTCCTTCCAGCCCGGCGCCTGCATGGCCTTGTGGAAGGCGTCGTGCAGGTAGCGCCGGATGGGCTCGGGCAGGTTCGCGGGCGCCATCAGGCCCTTCATGTTGTCCAGGGCCACGGGCACGCCCAGTTCCGTCATGGTGGGCACCTCCGGCAGGGCCGGCAGGCGCGCGCGCGAGAACAGCGCCAGCGGGCGCACGCGGCCCGCGTCGATCATGGCTTTCATTTCTTCGTAGGCGCCAAAGGCACTGTCCACCTGGCCCGCGAGCAGGGCGGTCATGGAGTCGGCCGCGCCGCGGTAGGGCACGTGCAGCAGCTTCAGGCCGGCGGCCTTCTCGAACACGATGCCGGTGGCGTGGAAGATGCCGCCTTCGCCGGTCGAGCCGTAGGACACCTTCTCGGGCGCTTTTTTCGCTTCGGCGATGAGCGCCTTCATGTCGGCGAAGGGCGAGTCGGCGCGCACCGCCAGGATGCTGGGCGCGCGCGAGACCTTGATGATGGGCGTGAAGGAGCGGCGCGAGTCGTAGTTGAGCGGGCGGAAGTGGCCGACCGAGGTGGTCTCGCTGCCGCCGCCCACGAACAGGGTGTAGCCGTCGGGCTTGGCGTCGGCCGTGGCCTGCGCGGCGATGGCGCCGGCCGCGCCCACGCGGTTGTTCACCACCACCGGGACGGGAATGATGTCCTTGGCCGCGTACGAGAGCTGGCGCGCGATCTGGTCGGCCGAGCCGCCGGGCGCGAAGCCCACCAGGATGGTGATGGGCTGGGTGGGCTGCCAGGCCTGGGCGCGCGCGGCCAGGGGCAGGGCCGACAGGCCCAGCGCCGCGCCGGCGGCGCCCACGAGGTGGCGGCGTCGCAGGCCGGTGGAATGAATGCTCATGCGCTGTCTCCTTCTGTTGTGGGGCCCGGTCCACCCGCTCGGGTGGATCCGGGGCGCATTCTGGGAAGATGCCTTGTGGATGAAAAGCGATATATTTCGATCGCTCTTGTTCGCTTTTTTTCAACACCAAGGATTGTGCGGCGCCGGCCATGACGCTCAAGCAGCTCGAAGCCTTCTACTGGGCCGCCACCGCCGCGAGCTTCCTGGTCGCCGCGCAGCGGCTGCACATTTCGCAGTCCACCTTGTCCAAGCGCATCGGTGAACTGGAGGCGCAGCTGCGCACCACGCTGTTCAACCGCGGTGGCCACCGCGCCGCGCTCACCGAGGCGGGCGAGCAGCTGCTGCCGCTGGCGCGGCGCATGCTGGCGCTGTCGGAAGACATGCGCGATCAGCTCGCGGCCGGCGGTGGCGTGCGCGGCCTCTGCCGCTTCGGCGTGGGCGAGCTCGCGGCCCTCACCTGGCTGCCCGATCTGGTCTCGCACGCGGCCGCCAAGTACCCCGAACTGCGCCTGGAACCCTGCGTGGACCTGGGCTCGGCGCTGGAGCAGCGCCTCGAAAGCGGGGAGCTGGATTTCGCCGTGGTGGCCGGCCACTCCACGCGCGGCGCCATCGCCAGCGAAGCCATCGCCCAAGTCCGCTTCTGCTGGGCCGCCTCACCCGCGCTGGTGGGGCGCCGCCGCGCGGTGGACGCCGCGCTGCTGGAGCGGCACGCGCTCATCACCCAGCCCGGCGCGGCCGGTCCCACGCGCATGCTGGAGCACTGGCTGGCGCTCAACGGATTGCAGGCGCCGCGCCGGCTGGTGTGCAACAACCTCGCGGCCATCGCCAGCCTGATCGCCTCGGGCGTGGGCGTCGGCCTGTACCCGCGCGGCTGGCTGCGCCGCATGGCCGCGCGCCGGGCCGTGGTCGAGCTGCGCGGCCCCCAGCCCCTGCCGGCGCTGCAGTACACCTTCCAGCACCGGCGCGACGACCACCGCGCGCTGCTCACGCGGTTGCGCGAGCTGGTGCGCGAGACGGTGGACTTCGACAAGTCCGGCCCCTTGTGGGGCGGCTGAACGGGGCGGTGCCAGAATCGCCTGGCGCCAACCACTGGAGGGGACCATGCGCCGCCACGAGATGAACCCGCCGCCCGGATCGCCGCGCGGCCCACGATCGCCGCAGGCCCGCCATGGCCGCTGATGCCGCCTCCACCCAATTGGTCCCGGTCGTCATGCTGCTGGGGGCGGCGGTGGTGGCGGTGCCGCTGTTCAAGCGCATCGGCCTGGGCTCGGTGTTGGGCTACCTGGCGGCGGGCCTGGCCGTCGGCCCCTTCGGCCTGGGCTGGTTCAGCGACCCCCAGACCATCATCCACACCGCCGAGCTCGGCGTGGTGATGTTCCTCTTCGTCATCGGCCTGGAGATGCAGCCCTCGCACCTGTGGGCGCTGCGGCGCGCCATCTTCGGGCTGGGGAGCCTGCAGGTGCTGGTCTGCGGCGCCATGCTCACCCTGGTGGGCGTGGCCTTCGGCTTTTCGTGGCGGGTGTCCTTCATCAGCGCCATGGGCTTCGTGCTCACGTCCACGGCCATCGTGATGCAGCTGCTGGGCGAGCGCGGCGACATCGCCACGCCGCGCGGGCAGCGCATCGTCTCCATCCTGCTGTTCGAGGACCTGCTCATCGTGCCGCTGCTGGCCGTGGTGGCCTTTCTCTCGCCCGATGCGGCGGCCGAGGTGGCGGGCCCAGCGGCGGCGGCCTCGCGCTGGCTGTCGGTGGGGATCGCGGCCGGATCGGTGGCGCTGCTGGTGGCCGTGGGCGTGTGGCTGCTCAACCCCATGTTCCGCGTGCTCGCGAACGCGCACGCGCGCGAGGTCATGACGGCCGCGGCCCTGCTGGTGGTGCTGGGCGCGGCGCTGCTCATGCAGCTGGGCGGCCTGTCCATGGCCATGGGGGCCTTCCTGGCGGGCGTGCTGCTGTCGGAGTCCACCTTCCGCCACCAGCTGGAGGCCGACATCGAGCCCTTCCGTGGCCTGCTGCTGGGCCTGTTCTTCCTGGGCGTGGGCATGTCGCTGGACCTGTCGGCGGTGGCGCGGCACTGGGTCCTCATCCTGGCGGGCGTGCTTTCGCTGATGGCGGTGAAGGCCCTGTGCATCTACGTGGTGGCGCGGCTCACGCACAGCCCGCACGCCGACGCGCTGGACCGCGCGGTGCTGATGGCGCAGGGCGGCGAGTTCGCCTTTGTTCTGTTCGCGGCGGCGCTCGCGGGCCGCGTGATCGACCCGGTGGTGAACGCCAACATGACGGCCATCGTGGTGCTGTCCATGGCGCTCACGCCGCTGGCGGTGCTGGCGCTGCAGCGCTGGGCGCCACGCACCGGCCTATCCGCGGAGGGCGCGCCCGTGCCCGACCACGAGGCCGGCGCGGTGCTGATCATCGGCTTCGGCCGCGTCGGCCAGATCGCGAGCCAGAACCTGCTGCTGCTGGGCGCGGAGATCACCATCATCGACGCCGACCCGCAGCTCGCGCGCGAGGCCGAGCACTTCGGCTTCAAGGTCTATTACGGCGACGGCACGCGGCTGGACATCCTGCACGCGGCGGGCGCGCAAGACGCCAAGGTCATCCTGGTGTGCGTGGACGAGGCCAGCGCGGCCACGCTGATGGTGGAGCAGTGCAAGCACGCCTTCCCCCAGGCGCGGGTCATCGCGCGCTCCTTCGACCGCGGGCACGCCGCCGAGCTGGTGAAGGCGGGGGCGGACGTGCAGGTGCGCGAGACCTTCGAGTCCGCCATGGTCATGGGGCGCGAGGCCTTGCTCGCGCTGGGCACGGAGCCGATGGCGGTCGACGCCATCGTGGCGGACATGCGCCGCCGCGACGCCGAGCGTTTCCAGATGGAGCTCGACGGCGGCGGGCTGGTGGCGGGGCGGCCGATGATTCTGGGCAATCTGCGCGGGCGCCCGGGGCGCTGAGCGCCAGGACCGGGGCCGTGCACCGAAGGCGGGCGTCCTCGCCTGGCCGGCCGGCGCCCACCGCCACCGTGGAATGGGGACAACCCCTATTCATTGAATACTGTATCCAACATAGATTGCGGCACGGTGTTCGGTCCCGCGGCATGCCGGCCAAAGGCCGTCGGTCGGGGCCCCGCGTTTGCAACGCCGGTTCGCGCCGCCCCACCAAGGGTGGCACATCAATTGCATACAGTATTTCGACAAGCCCGCCCCTCAACGCGCCACAGGAGTTCGCCATGTTCCGAATCCCCCGTCCATCCCCCTCATCGTTCTGGTCGCGCGCGGTCCATGCCACGGCCACGCTGGCCCTGGGCCTGGGCCTGGTGTCGCCGGCCGCCGCCCAGTCCGCCAGCGCGCCGGTGAAGGTGCGCTATGAGGAGGTGGTGCGCTCGGTCCTGTACGCCCCCGCCTACGTGGCGATGAGCCAGGGCTTCTTCCGCGAAGCCGGGCTCGACGTGTCGATCAAGACCTCGCAGGGCACCGACAAGGGCATGGCCGCCCTGCTGTCGGGCAGTGCCGACATCGTGCTGATCGGCCCCGAAGCCTCGGTCTACGTGGCCAACAGCGAATCGCCGGTCAAGCCCAAGATCTTCTCCGGCCTGACCGCCACCGACGGCTTCCTGCTGGTGGCGCGCGAGAAGCCCGCGGGCGCGTTCGCCTGGGACCAGCTCAAGGGCAAGGCCGTGATGTCGTTCCGCCCGGGCTCCAACCCCGACGTCTTCCTGGAGACGGCGATGCGCAAAAACGGCCTCGACCCCAAGAAGGACCTCAAGCTGGTGAACAACATCGGCCCGGCCGCGCGCACCGGCGCCTGGCTGGCGGGCCAGAACGACTACGGCATCTTCCTCGAGCCCGAAGCCACCATGCTGGAGAAGACCGGCAAGGGCGTGGTCGTGGCCTCCGTCGGCCGAGTCGTGGGCCCGGTGGACTACACCGTGTTCACCGCCACCGATGTCTACCTCAAGCAGAACCCCGCCGTGGCCCAGGCCTGGACCAACGCCATCGTGAAGGCCCAGAAGCACGTGGCCAGCGCGCCCCCGGCCGATCTG
>NZ_MKSS01000212.1:0-15028 GCF_001897365.1 Hydrogenophaga sp. 70-12 | reverse complement strand
TGCGCGTCCGACAGGCGCCGCAGCACCAGCACCACGCAGCCTTCGCCGCGCACGTAGCCGTCGGCGGCGGCGTCGAAGGTCTTGCAGCGGCCGTCGGCGGCCATCATCCGCGCCTTCGAGAAGTTGATGTTCATCTCGGGCGTGAGCATCAGGTTCACCGCGCCCACCAGGGCGGTGTCGCACTCGCCCAGGCGCAGGCCCTGGACCGCCAGGTGCAGGGCCACCAGGGACGACGAACAGGCCGTGTCCACCGTGACGGCGGGACCCTGCGCGCCCAGCACGTAGGACAGCCGCCCCGAGGCCACGCTGTAGGAGTTGCCGGTGCCGAAATACGGGTCGATGAGTTCGTGGTGGCGGTAGATGGCGCGGCCGTAGTCGTTGTTGCCCACGCCCATGTAGACGCCGGTGCGCGTGCCCGCCAGCTCGCCCGGCGCCTGGCCGGCGCTCTCCAGCGCTTCCCAGGCCACTTCGAGCAGCAGGCGCTGCTGCGGGTCCATGCTGGCGGCCTCGCGCGGCGAGATGCCGAAGAACTCGGCGTCGAAGCGGTCCACGCCGTCGAGGAAGCCGCCGTGGCGCGTGGTCATCTTGCCGGGCGCGTCCGGGTCCGCGTCGTACAGCGCGTCGAGCGGCCAGCGATCGGCGGGAATGGCGCCAATGGCGTCGCGCCCGTTCCACAGCAGATCGGCCAGGCCCTCCATGTCCTTCACGCCGCCCGGCAGGCGCAGCGCCAGGCCGACGATGGCCAGCGGCTCGTGCGCGGCCGACTGCGCGCGCGCCAGCTGCGCCTTGAGCTCGCGGATCTCGAGCAGGGCGCGCTTGACGGGCGACAGGGCTTCGGTGGCGGGCTGCGGGTCGTTCATGTTCCGGGGCTTTCGGGTCCGCCCGAGAGTTCCTGCATCAGCAGGGCCTCGGCTTCTTCGTCGGACAGCGCGGCGAGCTCGCCATGGGCCGGCGCGCTGGCCGTGGCCTGGGGCGCGGGCGCGTCCTCCAGGCCGAGCGCGCGCATCAGGTAGGCGTTGAGCGCGTCGAGGTTGGGGTAGTCGAACAGCAAGGTGGCCGACAGCGGCTGGCCGATGGAGCGCGTCAGGGCGTTGCGCAGCTCCACCGCCATCAGCGAGTCGAGGCCGATGTCCTTGAGCGCGCGCCGGGGGTCGATGGCGGTGCCGGCGTCCAGGCCCAGCACCTGCAGCGCGCGCTCGGCGAGGTGGGCCATGAGCGCGCCGCGGCGCTGGCCGGCGGGCAGCTGGCGCAGGCGGGCGGCCAGGGAGGCGTCGGGCAGGGCCTCGGCGGCGGGCGCGGGGCGGCGCGCGGCGGCCGGGAACAGGGCCGCGTCCACGCCGGCCGGCAGGTGCGAGAGGAAGGCCGACCAATCGATCGGCAACACCAGGGCGTGCGTGGCGCCCTCGCGCCACAGGGCTTCCAGGCGTTGCAGGCCCAGCCCCGGATCGATGGGCTTGAGGCCGCGCTCGGCCCAGGGGTCGCGGCCCGAGGCCGCCAGCTGCGTGGCCATGCCGCCCTGCGCCCAGGCGCCCCAGCCGACGCTGAGCGCGGGCAGGCCCAGCGCGCGGCGCGCGCGCGCCAGGGCGTCGAGCTCGGCGTTGGCGGCGGCATAGGCGCACTGGCCGGGCGCGCCCAGCCAGCCGCCGGCGGCGGAATAGAGCACGAAGAAGTCCAGCGGCTGCTCGCGCGTGAGCGCGTGCAGCACGCGCGCGCCGCCCACCTTGTTGCGCAGCACGGCGGCGCAGCGCGCCCAGGTCTGGCGGATCAGCGCGCCGTCGTCGAGCGCGCCAGCCGCGTGCACCACGCCGCGCAGGGGCGGCAACTCACGCGCGAGCTCGGCCATGAGCGCGCCCATGGCGGCGGCATCGGCGGCGTCCAGCGCGGCCAGGCGCACATTCACGCCACCCTCGCGCAGCGCATCGACGGCCGCCTGCGCCTGGGCCGAGGGCGCGCGGCGGCCCAGCAGCACCAGGTGGCGCGCGCCGCGCTGGGCCAGCCCGCGCGCGGTGTGCAGCCCCAGCGCGCCCAGGCCGCCGGTGATGAGGTAGCTGGCGTCGGCGCGCACGAAACCGGCCTGTACGGCCGGCGGCGCCGGGGGCAGGCGCAGCACCAGCTTGCCGGTGTGCCGGGCCTGGGCCATGTGGCGGAAGGCCTCGCTGGCGCGCTCGAAATCGAAGGGCGTCACCGGCAGGGGGCGCAGGCTGCCGTCGGCCAGGCCGGCCAGCACCTCGGCCAGCAGCGGCGCCACCAGCGCGGGGTCGGCGTAGGCCTCGTCACCGAAGTCGTAGGCGCGGTAGCGCAGGCCGGGGTGGCGCGCGGCCACGGCCTCGGGCGTCCAGATGCCGCGCTTGCCCAGCTCCAGGAACCAGCCGCCCGGCGCGACCACCGACAGGCCGGCGGGAATGAAATCGCCCGCCAGCGAGTTGAGCAGCACGTGCACGCCCTCGCCTTGCGTGGCGCGCTTCAGTTCCTCGGCGAAACCGGTGCTGCGCGAGTCCATCACCTGCGCCACGCCGAGCGAGCGCAGGAAGGCGCGCTTGTCCTCGGAGCCCGCGGTGGCGTACACCGTGGCGCCCGCGCGCAGGGCCAGTTGCACCGCCGCCAGGCCGACGCCGCCCGCCCCCGCGTGGATCAGCACGCGCTGGCCGCGCCGCAGCCCGGCGATGCGCTGCAGGCCGAACAAGGCGGTGAGGAAGGCCACCGGCAAGGCGGCCGCCTGCTCGAACGAGAGCGTGGCGGGCAGGCGCGACAGGAAGGCCGCGGGCACCACGGCCTCGCTGGCCATGCTGCCGTGGGCGAAGCCGAACACGGTGTCGCCCACGCGCAGGCCGTCGACGCCGGCGCCGCATTCGATCACCGTGCCCGCGCATTCGGCGCCGAGCGGGATGCCCGTGCCGGGGTAGACGCCCAGGGCCAGCAGCACGTCGCGGAAGTTCAGCGCGGCGGCGGCCACGCGCAGGCGCACCTCGCCGGCCTGCAGGGTCGGGCGCGCCAGGGGGCGGATGGCCAGGCCGTCGAGCGTGCCGGCCTGCGCCACTTCCAGACGCCGGGGCGCGTCGGCCACGGGCGCCACCGCCGCGTCGGGGCGGGTCAGCGCCAGCGGCACCAGCCGCTGCACCCAGGCGCCGCCACCGCGCAGCGCGGTGTCGGGACCGGCGCTCAGCAGCCAGGGCAGCAGCGCCGCACCGTCGCTGGCCGCGGGCTCGATGTCGATCGCGCGCGGCTGCAACTCGGGGTGTTCCACGCGCAGCACACCGAGGAAGGCCCAGGCGCCCGCGGCCGCCAGGCCCGCCGGTGCTTCGCCGGCGTGCACCGATTGCGCCGAGCGCGTCACCAGGGTGAGCGGTGCCGGCGCCGCGACCAGGGCCTGGGCCAGGTGCAGCAGCGCGCCGCTGGCCAGCCGCTCGGCCTGTTCGGGGTCGCCGGTCTCCAGCGCCGGGGCGTCCAGGCCCCAGAGGTGCACCGCACCGCGCAGCGGGCCGCTGGCCTGGGCCGCGTCCAGCACCGCCTGGAAGTCCTGCGGGCTGTGCGGGTCCACGGTCCAGCGGTCCCCGCCCAGGGATTGCAGGCGCTCGCCCGGCCGCACCTCGACGCAGCGCGCGCCACGCGCCTGCAACGCCGCGCGCAGCGAGGCCGCCAAGCCCGAGGCGTCGCTCAACAGCAGCCAGGCGCCGTCGGCGGGACGCTCAGGGGACGCGGCGCCGGCGGGCGCCGGCTGCCAGCGCGCCTCGTACACGCCCTCGTCCGGCGCGTCGCCGGCCAGGCGCCGCGCGTCGGCGCGCGCGAAACGGGCGCCGGTGATGAAGGCCACCGGCTCGCCGGCCTCGTCGTCGAGGCGCAGGTCGGCCGCAAAGGCCTCGGCGCCCGGCGCCGGTTCGGCGCGCAGGGTGGCGGTGGCGCGCAGGCGCGCCTGGCCCGGGCGCCACAGCGCGAAGCGCTCGACGCCCATGGGCACCCAGAGTTGGGTGGGCAGCCCCGCCGAGCCGCCCGAGGCGGCGGCCGCGCACAGCTGCAGGGCCGCGTCGAGCAGGGCCGGGTGCAGGCCAAAGCGCGGCGCCTCGTGCGCCAGTTCGGGCGGCAGGGCCAACTCGCCCCGGGCCCAGCCGTCGCCGGCGGCCAAGACCTGCACGCCGCGAAAGCCGGGGCCGAAGGCCACGCCGAGCGATTCGAAGCGTTGATAGAAAGTGGCGCGGTCGACGGCCATACCTTCCGTCATGGCGGGTGCGGCGCCCGGCGATGGCGCGGCCCCGCGCCGCCCGATGGCCGAGCACACGCGCTGCCAGCCGGGTGCCGCGTCGATGGCCTGGAACAGCTCCAGCACCGCGCCCGCCGCGCCGTCGCGCACGACCACCTGCCAGGTCAGTTCGCCCTGGTCCGGCAGCGGCAGCGGGCGGTCGACGGCGAAGGCCTCGAGCGTGCCCGCGCCGGCCTCGGCGCGCCAGGCCGCGTGCAGGGTTTCCAGCATGGCCGCGCCCGGCATCAGCAGGCGCCCGCCGATGCGGTGGTCGCGCAGCGCGCCCGCGCTGTCCATGCGCCATTGCGCCTGGTAGACGCGGTCGGCGGTGGCCGCGAGCGGCAGGCGCGCGCCCAGCAAGGGGTGCGCGCCGCTGGGCAGCGAGGGGACGGCAGCGGCCACCGGCGTGGGGCGCAGCCAGTAGCGCTGGCGCTGCCAGGGGTAGCGCGGCAGGTCCACCACCTCGCCCGGACCGCCAAGCAAGGCCTCGGTGTCCAGCGTGTGGCCCACCACGTGCAGCGCGGCGGCCGAGGCCAGCAGCGTGTCGCGCTCGGGCTTGCCGCGACGCAGCGAGGCGGCCACCGTGGCGGCGCGGCCCCGGGCCTGCAGCGTGTCGCCGAGCGCGCCGCTCAGCACCGGGTGCGGACCGATCTCCAGGAAGGCGTTGAAGCCGTCGTCCGACAGGGCCTCGATGGCGGCTTGCAGGCGCACGGGCTCGCGCACGTTGCGGCCGAAGTAGTCGGCGTCGAAGCGCTGGCGCGGCGCGGCGGCGCCGGTGACGGTGGAGTACACCGGCACGGCCGCCGGCGAGGACACCACCTCGCCCAGGCGCGCCACCAGCTCGCGCTGCAGCGGCGCCATCTGGGCGCTGTGAAAGGCGTAGTTGACCGGCAGCAGGCGGTGGTGCACGCCGCGCGACGCCAGGGCATTGAGCGCGTCGTCCAGCGCGGCGGGCTCGCCGGAGAGCACCACGCTGCGCGGCGCGTTCAGGGCCGCGAGCGAGAGCCGCTCGCCGAAGGGCGCCAGCAGGGCCTCGGCCTCGGCGGCGCTGCAGTCGACGGCGGCCATGCGGCCGTGGCCCGTGGCCTGTTGCATCACGCGGGCGCGCAGGCAGACCACGCGCACGGCCTCGGCCAGGCTGAGCACGCCGGCCACCTGCAGCGCGGCGATTTCGCCCACGCTGTGGCCGACCACCGCGCCGGGGCGCACACCCCACGAGGCCCAGAGCGCGGCCAGCGACACCTGGATGGCGAACAGCGCGGGCTGGGCCACCTCGGTCTGGTTCAGGCGCGAGGCCGCTTCGTCCACGGACAGCTCGGCCAGCAGCGACCAGCCGGTGGCCGCGCGGATCAGCGCGTCGCACTCATCCATGCGCGCGCGGAACACCGGTTCCTGCGCCAACAGCTCGCGGCCCATGGCGTACCACTGCGGGCCCTGGCCGCTGAAGACGAAGGCCAGCCGCGGCGCGGCGTCCGGCGCCACGCGGCCCAGGCTCGCGCCGGGCGCTTCGCCGTCGCGCGCGAAGGCCTCGAGCCGGGCGCGCAGTTCCTCGCGGTCGCGGCCCAGCACCGCCAGGCGGTGGTCCAGCGCGGAGCGGCGCGCGCCCGCGGTGAAGCAGAGGTCGGTCAGCGAGGCCGGGCTGCGCGGCAGAAACCCGGCCCACGACCGGGCGAGTTCGCGCAGCGCGGGCCCGCTCTGCGCGGACAGGTGCAACAGATGGGTGCGCTGCTCGGCCGTCGCCTGCGGCGCGGCGCCCAGGCGCGGCGCTTCTTCGAGCACCACGTGCGCGTTGGTGCCGCCCACGCCGAACGAGCTGGTGCCGGCGCAGCGCGCGAGCGGGCCGCGCGGCCAGGGCGTGAGCGCGGTGGGCACGGCCAGGCGCGTGCCGTCCAGCGAGAGGTGCTTGTTGAGCGACTTGAAATGGATTTGCGGCGGGATCGCCTCGTGGCGCAGGGCCAGCACGGTCTTGATGACGCCGGCCACGCCCGCGGCGGCTTCCATGTGCGCCAGGTTGGCCTTGGCCGCGCCCAGCCAGCAGGTGCCGCCGCCCACGTCGGCGCGGCCCACGGTGGCCGCCAGGGCCTCCACCTCGATCGGGTCGCCCAGCGGCGTGCCGGTGCCGTGCGCTTCGATGAAGCCGATGCGGCCGGGCTCGAGCTGCGCCGAGGCCAGGGCCTCGCGGATGAGGTCCTGCTGGGCCAGGCCGTTCGGCGCGGCCAGCAGGGTGGAGTGGCCATCCTGGTTGACGGCCGAGCCGCGCACCACGGCCAGCACGCGGTCGCCGTCGGCGAGCGCGTCGCTCAGGCGCTTGAGCACGATGACGCCGCAGCCCTCGCCGCGGCCGAAGCCGTCGGCGCTGTCGTCGAAGGTCTTGCAGCGGCCATCGGGCGCCATGAAGCCGACCTTGGACAGCGACACCATCAGGTCGGGCGTGACCATCAGCGAGACGCCACCGGCCAGGGCGATGTCGCTCTCGCCGTGGCGCAGGCTCTGGCAGGCCAGGTGGATGGCGACCAGCGAGGACGAGCAGGCGGTGTCCACCGACACGCTGGGGCCGCGCAGGTCCAGCAGATAAGACAGGCGATTGACCAGCACGCTGTGCACCGTGCCGGTGAGCGTGCGCGCGTCGATGGCCTCGGGGTCGCGGTACTCCAGCAGCTGGTAGTCGTTGTGGTAGCTGGCCACGAAGGCGCCGGCGCGGCTGCCGCGCAGTTGTTCGCGCGTGAAGCCGGCGTCGTCCAGCGCCTCCATCGCCACCTCGAGGAACAGGCGCTGCTGCGGGTCCATGCGCTCGGCTTCGCGCGGCAGGATGTTGAAGTAGGCGGCGTCGAAGCCGTCGATGCGCTCCAGGAAACCGCCTTCGCGCGCGATCGACTTGCCGGGCACCGAGGGGTCGGCGTCGTACACGGCCTGCACGTCCCAGCGGTCGGCGGGCACGGGGCGCACCGCGTCCACGCCGTCCACCAGCAGCTGCCAGAAGGCCTCGGGCGAGTCCGCGCCGCCGGGGAAGCGGCAGCCCATGCCGACGATGGCGATCGGGTCGGCGCGCAGCACGGCCTCGCTCTGCGCGCGCACCTTCTGCGCCATCAAGGCGAGCTTGATGGCCGACAGCTGGCCCAGCGAAGGAGAAGAAGGCGTGTCGCTCATGGGGGTCAGCGGCGCCGGCGCAGCAGCAGGGCCGCGTCCTCGTCGGAGAGTTGGTTCACGCCATCGAGCACGGTGGCGATGTCGGGCGCGGGGCCGGCGTCCGGCGCCGCCACCGGCGCGGCGGAGGGCACCGGGGCGGTGGCGTGCGCCCCGGCGAGAAAGCCCGTGAGGGCCTCGATGGTGGGGTAGTTCCAGGCCAGCGTGGCCGACAGCGGCTGGCCGTGCAGCGGCTCCAGGCGGTTGCGCAGTTCCAGCGCCATGAGCGAGGTCAGGCCCAGGCTGCCCAGGGGCTTGCGCGGGTCGATGCGCGCGGGGTTGAGCTTGAGCACACGGCCCACCACCTCGCGCACCGTGAGCTCCAGGGCGCGGCGGCGTTCGGCCGGGTCGGCGGGCTCGGCCGGTGCCGGTGCGTCCGACGCCGCGCCCTGCTGCGCCGGGGCGGCCTCGGACGCGAACAGGTCGCGCAGCAGCGGCGCCTGGCGCGCGCCGCCCTGCGCGCGCAGCCGCGCCCAGTCAATGGGCATGGCCAGCAGGTGGCCGTGCGGCCAGCGCAGGGCCTCGTCGAACAGGGCCAGGGCCTGGGCCGGCGCGAAGGCGCCGATGCCCTGGCGCTGCAGCTCGTCTTGCTGGCGCTGGCCGGTCTCGCCCCGCATCACGCCGGTCTGCGACCACACGCCCCAGCCGATGCTGAGCGCGGGCTGGCCCAGGGCGCGCCGGTGCCGCGCCAGGCCGTCGAGGAAGGCGTTGGCCGCCGCGTAGCTGGCCTGCCCGGCCTGCGGCATCAGCGCGGCCATGGACGAGAACAGCACGAAGGCATCGAGCTCGGGCAGCAGGCGGTGCAGGTTCCAGGCGCCGCCCAGCTTCGGGCGCAGCACGGCGGCGAGCGAAGCGGCGTCGAGGTCGCGCACCAGCTGGTCGTCGGTGAGGCCGGCGGCGTGGAAGACGCCACGGATCGGCGGATGGGCCTCGGCGGCGAAGCCCTCGAGCCAGTCGCGCAGGGCGGCTTCGTCGGCCACGTCGAGCGCGACGTGGCGCACGCTGGCGCCCAGCGATTCGAGGCCGCGCACGGCCGCCACGGCGCGGCCCGCGGGCGTGTCCGCGCCCAGGCCCGCCCAGGCGGCGCGCGCCGGCAGCGGCGTGCGCGACAGCACCACGAGGTGGCGCGCGCCCTGCGCCACCAGGCGCTGCGCGATCGGCTGGCCGATGCCGCCCAGGCCGCCGGTGATGAGGTAGCTCGCGTCCGGGCGCCAGCGCGGCGGCGCCTCGGGCGCCCAGGGCGCGCGGCGCAAGCGCGGCTCGAAGCCTTGCGCGCCGCGCAGGGCCAGGGTGCCCGGCGCGGCGCCCGGGAGGGCCTGGGCCAGCGCGAGCGCCGCGTCGCCGGGCGTGGCGGCGGGGTCGAGATCGATCAGCCCCCCCCAGCGCTCGCCCTGCTCCGTCGCCATGACGGCCGCCAGCCCCGACAGCGGCGACTGCGCGAGCGCCAGCGCCGTGGCCTCGGCCGGCGACACGGCCATCGCGCCGCGCGTGACCCACCACAGGCGCGTGCGCGACGCGGGCGGCAGGCGCTCCAGCGCCTGCGCGGTGAGCAGCAGGCGGTGCAAGGCGGCGGCGAGGGTGCCGTCGATGGCGGACAGGTCCAGCGCGCGCAGGTCCACCACCTCGGTGGTGGCGCCCGCCATCGCCTCGGCGGTGGGCAGGGCATCGTGCAGCAGCTCGGCGGTTTCACCGGCTTCCCGCAGGGCCTTCAGGAGTTCGGGGCCCAGGCCGCCGCGATCGGCGATCAGGCACCAGCGTCGCGCGCCCGGTGGCGCGGCGGCGGGGGCCGGCTCGGCGGGCTGCCACCGCAGGTCGTAGAAGGCCTCGCTGGGGCTGGCCATGGAGCGCTCGCCGAAGGGCTGCAGGCGCAGGCCACGCAGCGCCAGCACGGGGCCTTGTTCGTCGAGCAAGGTGGCGTCGATCAGGCCGACGCCGGCGCGCCGGCGCAGGTGCAGGCTGAGCGCGCCGGGTGCGCCAACGGCGCCGGATGGGCCCGTTGGCGCGCGGTGCGCCCGCACCTGTTCGAGGCCCGTCGGCAGGCACAGCTGGCCCTCGGGTGCCAGCAGCGCGGCGGCCTGGAAGCAGGCGTCCAGCACCTCGGGCGCAAAACAAAAACCGGGGACGGCGGCGTCGGGCAAGGCCTGGAGCTGCACCAGCGCTTCGTCGGCCGAGAGCCAGGCGCAGCCGATGCCACGCAGCGGCGCGGCGAAGCCGGCGCCCAGCGCCGACAGCCGCTGGTAGACCGCGTCCGCCGACAGCGCCGCGCCGCGCTGCAGCGCGGCCGTGTCCACGGGGGACGCCGGGCTGGCGCCGCTGGCGGCAGGGGCCGCCAGCCGGGCCCGCGCGTGCGGCAGCCACTCGCTGCCGCTGTGCGTCTGGAACGCCAGCCGCAGGCCGCCCTGCCCGTCCGCGCTGGCCTGCAGCTGCAGCGCGCAGGCCGCATCGGCCTGCAGGTGCAGGGCGCGCTCGAAGCTCAGGCCCTCGAGCACCAGGGGCTGCTCGGGCGACAGCGCGCGCGCGGCCGCGAGCGCGAGCTCCAGGTAGGCCGAGGCCGGCAGCAGCGCGCTGCCATGCAAGGCGTGCCCGAACCAGGCGGGCACGCGCTGCGGATCGATCGACAAGGACCACAGCGCGCCCACCGGGGTGCCCGCGAGTTCGATGCCCGCGCCCAGCACCGGGTGCTGGCTGGGCACCGTTCGCCCATGGCCCTGGGCGCCCGCGGCCGCCCGCTCGGCGGCGGCGATCCAGTGCCTCTCGCGCTGCCAGGGGTAGGTGGGCAAGGCCAGGAAGCGCCCGCCCTCGGGCATCAGGCGCGACCAGTCGGGCGCCACGCCGGCGCAGAACGCGGCGCCCACGGCCGCGAGCCAGGCCGCCTGTTCGGGTTCGCCGCGGCGCGCGCAGCCGATCACGGCCACCTCGGCGCCCGCCGCCTGCGCGGTCTGCTCCACCGAGGGCAGCAGCACCGGGTGCGGCCCCAGTTCGATGAACACCGTGACGCCCTCGTCGAGCAGGCGCTGCACGGCGGCGCCGAAGCGCACCGGCTGGCGCAGGTTGTCGCCCCAGTAGGCGGCGCCCAGTTCGTGCGCCTCGGCGCGGCGAGCCAGCACGGTGGAGACCAGCGGCACGGCCAGCGCCCCGGGGCTCAGCCCCGCGAGTTCGGCGCGCAGTTCCTCGGCCAGGGGCTGCATCTGCGGGCTGTGCGAGGCCACGTCCACCTTCACCAGGCGGCAGAACACGTTCTGCGCGGCCCAGGCGGCCATCAGCGCCTGCACGGCCTCGGGCCGGCCAGAGATGACGCTGGAGCGCGGGCTGTTGCTCACCGCCACCGAGACCTCGTGCTCGTGGCCGGCCAGGCGCCGCTGCGCCTCGTCCATGGGCATGTCGACCAGGGCCATGGCGCCCTGCCCGCTGGTGCGGCGCATCAGCGCGCTGCGGCGGCAGATGATGCGCATGGCCTCGTCCAGGCTGAGGGCGCCCGCGATGCAGGCCGCCGCCACCTCGCCCATGCTGTGGCCCACCACCGCGTCGGGCCGCACACCCAGCGAGCGCCACAGCTCGGCGTAGGCCAGGGCGATGGCGACCAGCACGGGCTGGATGACGTCGATGCGCTCCAGCAGATGCTTCGGATCGCCGGGTTCCAGCGCCAGCTGCTCGACGATGGACCAATCCACGAAGGGCCGCGCGGCCGCGTCGCAGCGCTCCAGCGCGGCCTTGAACACGGGCTCGCGCGCCATGAGTTCGCGGGCCATGCCGTCCCACTGCGCGCCTTGCCCGGGGCAGATGAAGGCGATGCGCGGGTGGGCCTCGGGCGCGCGCCCTTCGGCCGCGGCCGCCTGGCCATCGCCGTGCTGGCGCAGGGCCTCGGCCATGGCGGCGGCGTCACCGGCCACGAAGGCGGCGCGGTGTTCGTGCGGGGTGCGGCGCGTGGCGGCGTTCCAGCACAGGTCGGCCAGGGGCGCACCCGCCGACAACACGTCGGCGAAGCGCCGCGCCTGGGCGCGCAAGGCGCCTTCGTCGCGGGCGCTGAGCACCAGCAGCGCCGCCTCGCCCGCCGGCGCCACGCGCGGCGCGGGCGTGCCGGTGGCGGCGGGCGCTTCCTGCAGCAGCACATGCGCGTTGGTGCCGGCGATGCCGAAGGCGCTCACCCCCGCCAGGCGCGGCTGGGCGCCGCGTGGCCAGGGCGTGGCCTCGCGCGCCACCACCACGGGAATGTCGGACCAGGGGATGGCGGGGTTGGGCTGCTGGCAGTGCAGGCTCTGCGGGATGCGCCCATGGTGCAGGGCCAGCGCCGCCTTGATGAGGCCGGCCACGCCGGCCGCGCCCTCGGTGTGGCCGATGTTGGTTTTGACCGAGCCCACGCGCACTGGCTGCGCGGGGTCGCGCCCGGCGCCCAGCACGGCGGCGATGGCCCCGAGCTCGACCGGGTCGCCCGCGCGCGTGCCTGTGCCATGGGCTTCCACGTAGCCCACCTGGGCCGGGTCGATGCCCGCGTCCTCGCAGGCGCTGCGCAGCAGGGCTTCCTGGCCCGCCTGGCTGGGCGTGCCCATCGATCCGCTGGCGCGGCCGTCGTTGTTGAGCGCGCTGCCGCGGATGACGGCGTAGACGCGGTCGCCATCGGCCAGGGCCTTGTCCAGTGGCTTGAGCACCACCAGCCCCGCGCCTTCGCTGCGCACATAGCCGTCGCCGCGGGCGTCGCCGAACTTGCAGCGCCCATCGGGCGCCATCATGCGGCTCTGCGAGTAGGCCACGCTGATGTGCGGCTGCAGGATGATGTTCACGCCGCCGGCGATGGCGATCTCGCTCTCGCCGCTGCGCACGCTGCGCGCCGCCAGGTGCACCGCGGCCAGGGACGATGAGCAGGCCGTGTCCAGCGTGAGGCTGGGGCCGCGCAGGCCCAGCAGGTAGGACAGCCGCCCCGAGCTGGCGTAGCGGCCGCTGCCCGTGGTCATGAAGAAATCCACGCCCTCGGGGTCGGCGAACAGCCGGGCCTCGAAGTCGCTGAGCCACTGGCCCACGAACACGCCGGTGCGCGAGCCCTCCAGCGCGCGCGCATCGAGGCCTGCGTCCTCCAGCGCTTCCCAGGCGGTTTCCAGCAGCAGGCGCTGCTGCGGGTCCAGGCGCTCTGCCTCGCGCGGCGAGATGCCGAAGAAGCCGGCGTCGAAGCGGTCGATGCCGTCGAGGAAGCCGCCCCAGCGCGTCATCATGCGGCCCGGCGTGGCCGGGCGCGGGTCGAAGTAATGGCCGAGGTCGATGCGGTCGGCGGGGATCTCGCCAATGGCGTCGACCCCTTCGGCCAGCAGGCGCCAGAAGCCCGCCGGGTCGGTCACGCCACCGGGAAAGCGGCAGCCGATGCCGACGACGGCGATGGGCATCGGTGGGGTCGGGCTCATTCGGCCACCTGCGCGCGATGCGCTGCGGTGCGAGCCCCTTCGGGCGGCCGTGCGGGGCGAATTCGAAACACCTGCGCGCCATGCGCTGCGGTGCGAGCCCCTTCGGGCGGCCGTGCGGGGCTCATGCCACCACCCTCCCCAGCAGCGGCGCCAGGCTGGCCGACACCTCGGCCAGCAGCGCGTCGCGCTGGGCGTTGAGGTAGAAGTGGTCGCCCGGCAGCACGCGCAAGCGGAAGGGCCCGCTGGACTCGCTGCGCCAGCCCTCCAGGTGTTCGCGCGGCGTCAGCGGATCGTGTGAGCCGCCGAACACCGACAGCGGGCAGGCCAGCGGCGCGCGCCCGGCGGGCGGCGCGTGTGTCTCCAGCGCGTGGATGTCGGCGCGCAGGGACGGCAGCAGCATGGCCATCAGTTCCTCGTGCTCGGCCACCTCGGGCGGAATGCCGCCGTAGCGGCGCTGGATCTCGGCCACGAAGTCGGCGTCGGACAACACGTGCAGCAGCGGGTCGGGGTTGGGCCAGTGCGGCGGGCGCCGGCCCGAAACGAACAGGTGGCCGGGCTGGGGCGCGCCCTCATGGCGCAGCGCGCGCGCCACTTCGTTGGCCAGCACGGCGCCCATGCTGTGGCCGAACAGCGCGTAGGGCCGGTCCAGGTGCGGCCTCAAGGCGGCCACCACGGCCTCGACGATGGCGTTCAGCCGCGTGACCACCGGATCGTTCAGGCGATTGGCCCGCCCGGGCAGCTGGATGGCGATCAGTTCCACCGCATCGGGCAGGGCATTGCACCAGGGCCGATAGACCGCCGCGCTACCGCCCGCATGGGCGAAACAAAAGAGGCGCAGGCGCGCGCCGGGGCGGGGAACGAAGCGCTGGAACCACGGGCTGTTCATGGCGCGGTCCGGCGGCTGGAGACCTGAGCGTCGACGGCTGGTGCGACCCTGCGTTGCATGATGACTTCCTCTGGCACGCCCTGGTGGACGAACCTGTTCCTCATGTAGAGGGAACGTATGGGTTTTTGGCCTTCGATGTTACCGAATGTATCGTCTCGGACGGCTCCGCCGACCCCCTATTTCAGTGCCTTTCATCACGTTCCTTCCTCTACCTGTATCAAGTTACGTGCGAGCACCGCGCACAGAGAGAAGAACTGGTGAAATCCGGAGGCCTCCGAATACCCGTTACAGAATGTCGGCCGAGGCCGGCAGGCGATTAGACGGGCACCGGCCGAAGATAGGTAGTAAATATTCACGCAACGGCCCACGAGGGTGTAACCAAGGATGCGGATCAACCAACAGGCGCCCCTCGCGGCCCCGGGCATCGAACTGTGGCTGGTGGACCTCGAGGTCCCGGCGCGAGAACACGAGGCGCCCGCCCCCGGCGACTGGCTGGACGAAGCCGAGCGTGCCCGCGCCGCGCGCTTCCACTTCGAGCGCGACGCCCACCGCTACCGCGCCAGCCACACCGCCCTGCGCCACCTGCTCGCCCAGCGCACGGGCGTGGCGGCGGCCGGCCTGCGCTTCGGGGCGGGCCGCCACGACAAGCCGCGCCTGGACCTGCCCGGCGCACCGGCCTTCAACATGAGCCACAGCGGGCGCTGGGCCCTGATCGGCATCGGCGGGCAGGCGCCCATCGGCGTGGACATCGAGGCACCGCGCGAGATGGGCGAGCTGATGGCCCTGGCCGAGCGCAACTTCACCACCACCGAGTGCCGCGAACTGCTGGCCCTGCCCGAGGCCGGGCGCCTGCGCGCCTTCCTGCGCTGCTGGACGCGCAAGGAGGCCTGCCTCAAGGCCATCGGCAGCGGGCTGTCGATCGAGCCCGGCCTGTTCGAGGCCGGCACCACGCCCGAGCAACGCACCACCACCGTGCCGGTGTCGGGCCAGGCCTGCCAGGTGACGGTGCTCAGCGTGGACGTGGACCGCGAGGCCCTGGCGGCCGTGGCCTGGCTCGAACCCGGCTCACGGCACCTGGCGTTCTAGTCCCGCGAGTCGGGGTCGCCGCGCCGGCCGGTTCAGCCCACCGGGGCCGGCGTGGGCGCCGGCGTGCGTGGCATCTGCGTGAGCACCAGCAGCGTGACCACCGAGGTCACCGCCATCACGCCCAGCAAGGCGGTGAAGCCCGCGGCCTTCACCACCGGCCCGATCAGCCACACCGCCACCGAACTGGCGCCCAGCGACACCGCCAGCCGCATGCCGGCCACGCGCGAGCGCATGCCGTCGTCGACGAAG
>NZ_MKSS01000211.1:0-11002 GCF_001897365.1 Hydrogenophaga sp. 70-12 | reverse complement strand
GTCTGCTCCAGCCGGCTCAGCGTGATCTGGCCGGGCTC
Organism: Hydrogenophaga sp. 70-12; assembly: GCF_001897365.1. Classification (NCBI taxonomy): domain Bacteria; kingdom Pseudomonadati; phylum Pseudomonadota; class Betaproteobacteria; order Burkholderiales; family Comamonadaceae; genus Hydrogenophaga; species Hydrogenophaga sp. 70-12. Next base: position 10,964 of record NZ_MKSS01000211.1, on the reverse strand, counting down.
GATGCGGTTGACCTCCAGCAGGCGGTTGAACAGGCGCGGCACGCCGCTGCCCGGTGTGCCCACGTTGACGCGCCAGCCCTTGAGCTCGGCCAGGTTGCGCAGCGTGCCATCCCTGGGGCTGATCTTGCGCGCGGCGGCCTCGCGGTAGAACAGCCAGAGCGGCTCCACGAACAGGCTGCCCAGGGAGACGATGCTCTCGTCGTCGTCGTAGCCCATGTCGGCGGTGCCGCCCTGCACGAAGCCCAGCTCCACCGTGCCCTCGCGCAGCCGGTCCAGGTTGTCGGCCGAGCCTTCGGTGCGCACCAGCTCCACCGTGATGCCGTGGCGCTTGAGCGCCTCGGCGTAGCGCTGGCCAAAGGTGTCGTAGGCGCTTTGTTCCGGCCCGGTGGCCAGCACCACCCGCGTGGGCGGATTGGGCTTGAGCCACCACCAGGTGAAGGCCACCAGCGCGATGGTGATCAGCACGATGGGGCTGCCCGACAGCAGCATCTCCTTGAGCGAAATCAGCGTGTAGCGCAGGGTCTTGGGCATGATGGCCGCGAACATAGCACGCGGCCGCGCGGGCGGCCGTTGCGCTTTGTTTCGCGCCCGCGGGCCGCGGCCGGCGCGCCACCTAGAATGCCCGACTGCCCAACCGCGTTCTCCGAACCCCCCACCGCATGGACCCGATTCTGCTGATCAAGGCCGCCCTCATGGGCGTGGTCGAAGGCCTCACCGAATTCCTGCCCGTCTCTTCCACGGGCCACCTCATCCTGGCGGGCCACCTGCTCGGCCTCACGGGCGAGAAGGTCAAGGTCTTCGAGGTCGTCATCCAGACCGGCGCGATCCTGGCGATCGTCTCGGTCTACGCCCAGCGCATCCTCGACACCCTGCGCGGCCTGCCCACGGGCGACGCGGTGGCGCGCCGTTTCACGGCCAACGTGCTGATCGGCTTCCTGCCGGCGGCGGTGCTGGGCTTCCTGTTCATCGGCGTCATCAAGAGCGTGCTGTTCCACCCCTTCGTGGTGGCGGCCGGCTTCATCGTCGGCGGCTTCATCATGCTCTGGGCGGAGGCGCGCCAGGCGCGCGGCGCGCCGGTTCGCGTGGAGGCCGTGGACGACGTGCGCTGGACCGACGCGCTCAAGGTCGGCCTGATCCAGTGCCTGGCCCTGGTGCCGGGCGTGAGCCGCTCGGGCGCCACCATCATCGGCGGCATGCTGGTGGGCTACAGCCGGCGCGCGGCGACCGAGTTCAGTTTCTTCCTGGCGCTGCCGGTGCTGCTGGGCGCGGCCACGCTGGACCTCTACAAGAACCGCGACCTGCTGTCCATGGCCGACCTGCCGTTCTTCGCCACCGGCCTCATCGTGTCCTGGCTGTCGGCCTGGGTGTGCGTGCGCTGGCTGCTGCGTTTCGTCTCGTCGCACACCTTCGTGCCCTTCGCCTGGTACCGCATCGCGTTCGGCGTGCTGATCGCGCTCACCGCCTGGGGCGGCTGGATCAACTGGACGGCCTGACGAGCGCCCGATTCAGGCCTGCGGCTGCAGCGTGAAGTAGAAGCGCGCGCCCTGGCCTGGCGCGCTGTCGGCGCGCAGCTCGCCGCCGTGGCGCAGCACGATGCGCCGCGCCGTGGCCAGGCCGATGCCCAGGCCGGCGAATTCCTGCGGCAGGTGCAGCCGCTGGAAGGGCTGGAACAGCTTGCCCGCGCGCGCCATGTCGAAGCCCGCGCCGTTGTCGGCCACCACGAACTCGCGCCGACCGTCGCGCTCCTGCATGTGCAGCTGGATGGTCGCCCGCTCGGTCTGGGCGCTGTACTTCCAGGCGTTGTGCAGCAGGTTCTGCAGCAGGGCCTCGATCAGCGGCTCGTCGGCCAGGGCCACCAGGCCCGGCTGCACCGACCACCTCACCTGGCGCTCGGGCGAGGTGGCCGCCAGCTCGCGCAGTTGCCGCGTGGCGATGGCCGACAGGTCCACCGGCGCGCGTTGCAGTTCGCCGCGCGCCATCTGCGACAGCTTGAGCAGGCCGTCGATGAGCTCGCCCATCTTCTTGCTCGCCTCGCGGATGCGCGCCAGGTGGCGGTGGCTTTCGGCCGGCAGCGCGGGGTTGTCTTCCTTCAGCGCCTGGGCGAAGCCGTTGATGATGCGCAGCGGCGAGCGCAGGTCGTGCGCGACCGCGTAGGAGTAGCTCTCCAGTTCGTCGTACGCGGCCTTCAGGGCCTGGGTGCGTTCGCGGATGCGCTCCTCCAGCGAGGCGTTGAGCTGCTGGATCTGCAGCTCCGCCCGCTTGTGTTCGGTGATGTCGAGCAGCATGCCCAGGCCGTGGGTCACGCGGCCGGTGGCGTCGCGCTCGAACTCGGCCCGCACCGAGACCCAGCGCCAGTCGCCCGTGAGGTTGAGCTGATACTGGATGTCGTAGGGCCGGCCGAGCCGGAAGGCGTCGGCCCAGGCCTGCTGCATGCGCTCGCGGTCGTTGGGGTGGGTGGCGGCCACCATGTCCAGGTCGCTGAACACCGAGCGCGGGATGCCCATGATCACGTGCGCGTTGCCCAGCGAGGTGAACTCGCGCCGCGCCGCGTCGTAGCGCCAGCCGGCCATCTGGGCCAGTTCCTGCGCCTGGGACAGCAGCCGCTCGCTGGTGCGCAAGGCCTCCTCGATGGCCTTGCGCTCGGTGATGTCCTGCACCACCGCGATCTCGTAGTCGGGCGAGCCGTCGGCCTTGCGGATCAGCGCAACCGACAGCAGCACCCAGACGATGTGGCCGCGCTTGTGGAAGTAGCGCTTCTCCATCGTGTAGTGGTCGGTTTCGCCGCGCAGCACGCGCTGCATCTGCGCCAGGTCGGCCGCCAGGTCGTCGGGGTGGGTGTATTGCTGCCAGTTGGTGCGCTCGAGTTCTTCGCGCGTGTAGCCCAGCAGTTCGCAGTAGCTGCGGTTGATGCGGATCCAGCGGCCGTCGGGGCGGGTGTGCACGACGCCGGTGGCGCTGTTTTCGAAGGTGTCGAGCATGCGCTGGTGGTTGCGGCGGGCCTGTTCCATGGTGGCATGGAGCTCGCGCGTCTGGCGTTGCATCAGCGCGATGGAACCCACCACCACGAGCTGCGTGAGCAGGTGCCAGAAGTTGAGCCAGAAGGCCTCGTGGAGGTCGCTGATGGCGAAGCTGAAATAGGGCTTCACCAGGAGGAAGTTGACCGCCGCCATGCCCAGCAGCGTGCTGAGCATGCCGATGCGAAAACCCCCGTAGAGCGCGCAGACCGCGGCCGCCAGCGTGAGGGTGACGAAGCGCCCGCCGCTTTCTGCCGGCGCCAGCGCCACGCGCAGCGCGGTGGCGGCGGCGGTGAGCAGCACCGCCACGCCGATGCGCAGCCACCAGGGGTGGCGGTGCGGGTTCCAGGAGGTGAGCAGAAGGCGCAGCCGGCGCAAGGCTCGGGCGCTGGCGGTGTCGGGGGTGGCGTCGGCGGGCGGGGCGTCGTCGGTGGTCACGGCGGCGAGCATATATCGATGGGGGGCCTCCACCATCGGGGGCGATACGGGGGTGGTCCGGTGCCTGCGCTCAGGCCATCGCGGCCAGCAGCTCGTCGATGGCGGCGGCCGTTTCCTGGGGCCGCTCCATGGGGAACAGGTGCGAGCCTTCGATCAAACGCTGGCGTGCCTCGCCGCCTGGGCCGAGCACGCGGCGCGTCATGGCCATGCCCACCTGCTGCATTTCCTGCGAGCGGGTGCCGCCGATGAAGCCGACCGGGCAGCGCAGCGGGTGGCGGCGCAGCAGGCGGTCCAGGTTGTGGGGCAGGGTGTTGTAGATGGCCGTCTCGACCTCGCGGTCGAAGTTCAGCACGCGCTGAGGGCCCTGGGGCGTGTCGGCGTCGTGCGTGCCGTGCTCGATGTAGTCGCTCAGGCACTGCGGGTCCCAGTGCGCGAAGGCGCGCTTGTGGCGCAGGTGCTCCAGGGCGGCGGCCGCGTCGGGCCAGGCCTGGCGGCGCTTGCGGCTGATGCGTCCGGGCGAGATCGAACCCACCAGCTGCGTGCGCTTGACCAGCTCCAGCGTGCGCGCCCGCCAGCCGCCCAGCAGCGGCGAATCGATCAGCAGCACGCCGCGCACGCGCTGGCCGCCCAGTTCGGGGTGGCGCGCCGCGCACATGAGGCTGAGGAAGCCGCCGAGCGAATGGCCCACCAGCCAGGGGGGCTGACCCGTGCGCGCCACCTCGGCGGCGGCGAAGTCGGCCAGCTGCTGCACCAGGTGCGGCCAGTTGCTGGTGACGGGGTAGCGCGGGTCGTGGCCGAACTGCTCCACCGCGCGCACGGTGTGACCGCGCGCGCGCAGCGAGCGGAACAGCGCCTGGTAGGTGCCCGCGGGGAAGCTGTTGGCGTGGGAGAAGACGATCACGCCGGGGCTCTCTCGCACCGCCTTAGATGAGGCGCTCGCGCGGGTTGGTGATTTTCTTGAGCGGGCCCAGGCGCTCGCTGTCGCAGATCAGCGGCACACTGGTCTGGCTGCCGTCCCAGGTGGGGTGCTCGATGTCGTCGAAGGCTTCGCGCAGCTTGCGGCCCCAGGTGCTGCGCACCATGCGGAAGTAGGGGTTGTTTTCTTCGATGCAGACGATCTTGTCGATGCGCAGGGTGTCGGCCTCGTACAGCGCCATGTCCAGCGGCAGGCCCACCGACAGGTTGGACTTGAGTGTGGAGTCCATGGACACCAGCGCGCATTTGGCCGCCTCGTCCAGCGGCGTCTCGGGCGTGATCACGCGGTCGAGCACGGGCTTGCCGTACTTGGACTCGCCGATCTGGAAGAAAGGCGTCTCGGCCGTGGCCTCGATGAAGTTGCCGGCCGAATAGACCTGGAACAGGCGCATGCCCTCGCCGCGGATCTGGCCGCCGAAGATCAGCGAGACGTTGAAGTCCACGCCCGCGCGCTGCAGCGATTCGCCGTCGCGCTGCCACACGTGGCGCACCGCCGCACCCAGCACGCGCGCGGCGTCGAACATGCTGCGCGCGTTCCAGATGGTGATGGGCTCGCCGCCCTCGTGGTCGTCGAGCTGCTCGGTCTGCAGCATCTCGCGCACCGACTGGGAGACGCTCAGGTTGCCCGCCGACAGCAGGCACATGAAGCGGTCGTCGGCCTTCTCGTAGACCATCATCTTGCGGAACGAGCTGATCTGGTCGAGGCCCGCGTTGGTGCGCGAGTCGGACAGGAAGACCATGCCGGCCTTGAGTTTGACGGCGACGCAGTAGGTCATGACGGGCTCCCGGCCTCGGTGGCGGCCTGTTGGGCGAGTTTTTTCAGCTGGTAGAGCTGGTCCAGCGCGTCGCGCGGGCTCAGCGTGTCGGGGTCGATGGCGGCCAGGGCGGCCACCAGCGGGTGCGCTTCGGGCGCCTCGGCCGCGGGCGGCGGCGCGAACAGGTCGACCTGGGTCTGCTGCTCGGCGCTGTGCGCCTCCAGCGCGGCCAGGGCGTGGCGGGCGTGCTGCACCACCGGGGCGGGCACGCCCGCCAGCCGGGCCACCTGGATGCCGTAGCTGCGGCTGGCGGGGCCGGGCTCGATCTGGTGCAGGAACACGATGCCCTTGCTGCCGCCCTCGGCCGCGCTCACGTGCACGTTCACGGCCGCGTGGTGCGTGGCGGGGAACTCGGTGAGTTCGAAGTAGTGGGTGGCGAACAGCGTGAAGCAGCGCGCCTTGTCGTGCAGGTGCGCGGCGATGCCGCCGGCCAGCGCCAGGCCGTCGAAGGTGGAGGTGCCGCGGCCGATCTCGTCCATCAGCACCAGGCTGTTGGGCGTGGCGGTGTGCAGGATCTGCGCCGCCTCGGTCATCTCCACCATGAAGGTGGACTGGGCGTTGGCCAGGTCGTCGGCCGCGCCGATGCGGGTGTGGATGGCGTCGATGGGGCCCAGGCGGCACGACTGCGCGGGCACGTGGCTGCCCATGCTGGCCAGCAGGGCGATGACCGCCACCTGGCGCATGTAGGTGCTCTTGCCGCCCATGTTGGGGCCGGTGATGACCTGCATGCGCGCCTTGGGGCCCAGCACCGTGTCGTTGGCGATGAAGGCGCCCGCGCCGGTCTCGGCCAGGCGGGCCTCCACCACTGGGTGGCGGCCGCCGCGGATCTCGATGCCCGGTTCGCTGCCGAAGCTGGGCGCGCACCAGTTCAGCGTGAGCGATCGCTCGGTGAGCGCGCACAGCGCGTCCAGCGCGGCCAGCGCGCGCGCCAGGGTGGTGAGCGGGTCGATGAAGGCCTGAAGGCTGTCGAGCAGACCTTCGTACAGCCACTTCTCGCGCGCCAGCGCGCGCTCCTGCGCCGACAGCGCCTTGTCCTCGAAAGCCTTGAGCTCGGGCGTGATGAAGCGCTCGGCGTTCTTGAGCGTCTGGCGGCGCTTGTAGTCGTCGGGCACGCGGTCGAGCTGGCCCTGCGTGACCTCGATATAGAAGCCGTGCACCTTGTTGAACTGCACGCGCAGGTTGGCGATGCCGGTGCGCGCGCGCTCGCGCGCCTCCAACTCGATGAGGAAGGCGTCGCTGTTCTGCTGCAGGCCGCGCAGCTCGTCGAGCTCGGGGTCGAAACCGTCTGCGATGACGCCGCCGTCGCGCACCAGCGCCGAGGGTTCGCTCAGCAGGGCGCGCTGCAGCAGCTCGGCGCAGCCGGCGGGCGGCTGCAGATGGGTGGCCAGGCGGGCGAGCAGGGCGTCGGTGCCCAGCGGGGCCAGGGCCGACGCGAGTTCGCCGGCGCGGCCCAGGGTCTGGCCCAGGCCCACCAGCTCGCGCGGCTTGGCCTGGCGCAGCGCGATGCGCGCCGTGATGCGCTCGACGTCGCTGCAGCCCTTGAGCCGCTCGCGCAGGCGCTGCCAGGGGCCCGCGCGCAGCACGCCGATGGCGCCCAGGCGCTCGCGCGCTTCGGCGCGGTCGCGCCGGGGCTCCAGCAGCCACTGGCGCAGCGCGCGACTGCCCATGCCGCTGGCGCAGGTGTCGAGCAGCGAGAAGAGCGTGGGGCTGCTCTCGCCGCGCAGGGTCTGCACCAGCTCGAGGTTGCGGCGCGTGCTCGGTGGCAGGTCGATGCGCTCGTCGATGCGCGCCACCTGCAGGCTGCGCACATGGGCCAGCGCGCGGCCCTGGGTGTGTTCGGCGTAGGCGAGCAGGGCGCCGGCGGCGGCGTGCGCGTCGCCCAGGTCCTCGGCGCCCCAGGCGGCCAGGCTGGCGGCCTGCAGCTGCTCGAGCAGCTTGCGCTGGCCCAGCGCGGCGTCGAAGGCCCAGGCCGGGCGCAGCACCGTGACCAGCTTGCCGCCCTGCGGCGTGGGCGCGCCGGCCAGGGCCATGACGCGCTGCTCGAAGGCGGGCGTGGTCTCGGCGCTGTAGAGCAGTTCGCCGGGCGCCAGGCGGGCCACCCAGTCGGCCAGTTCGTCGCTGGCGCACTGGGCCAGGAACACGATGCCTTGCGTGAGCGACAGCCAGGCCAGGCCGCAGCCCGTGCGCGCGCCCGCGTGCACGGCCATCAGCAGGGACTCGCTCTTGTCCGACAGCAGCTCGGCGTCGGTCAGGGTGCCGGGGGTGACCACGCGCACCACCTGGCGCTCCACCGGCCCCTTGGCCGTGGCCACGTCGCCCACCTGTTCGCAGATCGCGACCGACTCGCCGAGCTTGATCAGCCGCGCGAGGTAGGTGTCCACCGAATGGAAGGGCACGCCGGCCATGACCACCGGCTTGCCGGCCGATTGGCCGCGCTGCGTCAGCGTGATGTCCAGCAGCCGCGCGGCCTTCTCGGCGTCCTCGTAGAACAGTTCGTAGAAATCCCCCATGCGGTAGAAGAGCAGCGTGTGCGGATGCCCGGCCTTGAGGGCCAGGTACTGCTGCATCATGGGGGTGTGGGCGGCCAGGGAGTCGGTCACGGTCGGCGGGCGGGAGGCGGGCGAGAACAGCCGAACACTGTAGCCGATCGCCCCGGGGCCACCGCCGCCGCGCGCACGCCGCGCAGCCCCCCCGCGCCCGATGCGGCCCCCTAGCACCCCCGGCCGAAATGTCAATCAGCCGGCAGGCAGCGACCGGCTGCGCCGGGGGCGCATTTACCGGTGGTTGCCCCCGCCCCCCACTGGCACGCGCACCATGGACGGCCTCATGAACAAGACGTCGCCGGGCGCGACCGGAAGGAGTGTGCAATGCCCGTGCAGAGAGAGCGGGGGAGCCTGCGTGTGCTGACGGTGAACATCCACAAGGGGTACAGCTTCTTCAAGCGGCGCTTCGTGCTGCACGAGTTGCGCGAGGCCGTGCGCGCGGTCCAAAGCGATCTGGTCTTCCTGCAGGAGGTGCGCGGCGGCGGCGAGCCGGACGAGCGCCACCCCGGGGTGTCGCAGTACGAGTTCCTGGCCGACAGCATCTGGAAGGACCACGCCTACGGCCGCAACGCCGTGGCGCCGCGCGACAGCTACGGCAACGCCGTGCTCTCGCACTTTCCCATCGTCAAGAGCCGCAACCACTGTCTCTCGGGGCCGCACACGGTGCCGCAGCGCGGCGTGCTGCACTGCGTGGTGAGCCACGGAACGCTGCCCGCCCTGCACCTGATGTGCGTGCACCTGGGCCTGCTGGAGCGCGATCGCCAGGCGCAGATCGCCGCGCTGCGCGAGGTCATCGACAGCGAGGTGCCGCCCGACGCACCCCTGATCGTGGCGGGCGACTTCAACGACTGGCGCCAGCGCGCGGACGCGCGGCTCGCGCGCATCGGCCTGAGCGAGGTGTTCCGCCAGACCCAGGGCCGGCACGCGTGCAGCTTCCCGGCCGCCTGGCCGCTGCTGCGGCTCGACCGCATCTACGTGCGTGGCGTGGCCTCGGTGCGGCCGCTGCCCATGCCGCGCCACCCCTGGTCGCGCCTGTCCGACCACGCGCCGCTGGCGGCGGAGGTTCGCCTCGGGGAGGCCGCATGAACACGGCCACCCGTTCCATGAACTCGCGCTGGCTGCCGGGCAACCGCATCGAGCTGCTGTGCTGCGGCGAGGACTACTACCCCTGCGTGTTCCAGGCCGTCGACGCGGCGAAGCACGCCGTGCTGATCGAGACCTTCATCTGGTTCGACGACTCGGTGGGCCGCGAGCTGCGCGCCGCGCTGATGCGCGCCGCCGAACGCGGCGTCGAGGTGCACGTGCTCGTCGACGGCTGGGGGTCACCCGACCTGGGCGCGGAGTTCACCCAGGGCCTGCTCGACGCGGGCGTGCGGCTGCGCGCTTTCGAACCGGTGCGCCGGCTCTTCGGCGCGCGCATCAACATGCTGGGGCGCATGCACAACAAGCTGGCCGTCGTCGACGGGCGCGTGGCCTTCGTGGGGGGCATCAACTACTCGCGCGACCACGTCATCGGCCTGGACCCGCAGGCCAAGCTCGACTACGCCGTGCGCCTGGAGGGGCCGCTGGTCGAGCAGATCGAGGCCTACTGCCGCACCAAGCTGAACACGCCGCAGCCCCCGCGCGAGATGTGGCTGCAGCGCTGGCGCCGCTTGCGCCAGCGTCGCCACCCGGACGACCCACCGGGACCCGCCGAGGGCGCGGTGGCCGCCTTCGTCACGCGTGACAACGACCGCCACACCACCGACATCGAGCGCCATTACCGCGCCGCCATCCGCAGCGCGCGCTCGCGCATCCTCATCGCCAATGCCTACTTCTTCCCCGGCTACCGCCTGGTGCGCGACCTGCGCCGCGCGGCGCGCCGCGGCGTGCGCGTGGACCTCATCCTGCAGGGCAATCCCGACATGCCCTGGGTGCAGCGCGCCACCATGCTGCTGTACGAACACCTGCTGCGCGCGGGGGTGCGCATCCACGAATACACCGAGCGCCCGCTGCACGCCAAGGTGGCCGTCATCGACGACCACTGGGCCACGGTGGGATCGAGCAACCTGGACCCGACCAGCCTGAGCCTGAACCTGGAGGCGAACGTGGTCGTGCGCGACCAGGCCTTCGCCGCCGTGCTGCGCGACACGCTGGACCAGGTGCTGCGGCGCAGCTGCGAGCCCGTTCGCCTGTCGCGGCCCGGCCGGCTGCGCTCGGCCTGGATCGTGCTGCGCAGCCTGGTGGTGTTCCATGCGCTGCGGCGTTTCCCGGCCTGGGCGCGCTGGGCGCACCATGCCAGCCCGCGCGTGGTGCCCGTCCAGCCAGAGCCCGCGCCCGTACAGGAGGGGCGATGAGCTCGGGCCGGGCCTTGAAGCGCCTGTGGCCGCACGCGCGCCGCTGGCTGCCCTGGCTGCTGGCGGCGGCCGTGCTCTATCTGGTGGCGCAACAGGCGCGCGAGGTGGAATGGGCCCGGGTGTGGGCCTCGCTGCGCGAGCTGCCGCTGCGCGTGGTGTTCGCGTCGTTGGCACTGGCCCTGTGCGCGCACACCCTGTTCTCCGCCTACGACCTGATCGGGCGCCGGCTGGTGCGCGCGCGCATCACCCGCGGGCGCACGCTCGCGGTGGCCGCCATCGCCTACGCCTTCAACCTCAACTTCGGCGCGCTGATCGGCGGCGTGGGCATGCGGCTGCGCCTGTACACGCGGGCCGGCCTGTCGGCGGGCACGGTGGGACAGATGGTGACGCACAGCTTCATCGCCAACTGGCTGGGCTGGTGCTGGGTGTTGGGCACGGTGCTGGTGTGCTCGCCCCCGCCTTTGCGGGTCGATGGGGCCCCCGGCGCGGGCGCGCTGCGCGCGCTGGGCGCCGTGCTGCTGCTGGTGGCCGTGGGTTACCACGCGCTGTGCGCGTTCGGGGGTCGCAAGGCGCTGCGCTGGCGCGGCCACACGCTGCCGCTGGCGGGCGCCCGCGTGGCGCTGGTGCAGGCGGCGATGGGCGCCGCGGTGTGGATGCTGATGGCGCTGAGCCTGTGGAACCTGTTGCAGGGCCGCGCGCCGTACCCCTTGGTGCTGGGCGCGCTGCTGCTGGCCGGCGTGGCGGGGGCGCTGACGCATGTGCCCTCGGGTCTGGGGGTGCTGGAATCGGTGGTGGCGGCGGCGCTGGCGGGCGTGGTGCCGCTGAACGAAGCGCTGGCGGCGG
>NZ_MKSS01000210.1:0-11200 GCF_001897365.1 Hydrogenophaga sp. 70-12 | reverse complement strand
TGGTGTCCATGCGCATGTCCAGCGGGCCGTCGTGGCGAAACGAGAAACCCCGCGCGGGGTCGTCGATCTGCGGCGAGCTCACGCCGAGGTCCATGAGGATGCCGTCGGCGCAGGCCGGCGGCAGTTCGGTCATGGCCGCAAAGCCGCTGTGCCGCACCGAGACGCGCGCATCCTGCGCGGCCAGTTGGTGCGCCACCTCGATGGCCTGGGGATCCTTGTCGAAGACGGTCAGCCGCCCTTGGGGCGACAGCCTTTGCAGAATGGCGCGGCTGTGCCCGCCGCGGCCGAAGGTGGCATCGACGTAGTGGCCGTCCGGGTTGATCGAAAGCGCCTGCACGGCCTCGTTCAACAGGACGGTCTGATGGGCCCATGTCGTCTCCACCACCGCCCTTAGAAGGAAAAGTCCTTGAACACATCGGGCATCTCGGCCTTCATGGCCTCGGCCTCCTGTGCGGCATACACCTGGGCGTCCCACAGTTCAAGGTAGGCGCCCATGCCGAGCAGCACGACATCTTTGCTGATGCCCGCCGCGGCGCGCAGTTCGGGTGAGACCAGCACGCGACCGGTGCCGTCCACCTCCACATCCATGGCATTGCCGAGGAAGATACGTTTCCACCACTGGGCCTGCATGGGCAGGTTGGCGATGCGGCCGCGGAAGTCTTCCCAGGCCTCGCGCGGGAAGACCATGAGGCAGCCATGGGGGTGTTTGGTGATCGTGAGCGAGCCACCCAGGGCGTCGCGGTGCCGGGTCGGCACGGACAGCCGCCCCTTGGCATCGAGACTCAGCGAAGACGCGCCCTGGAACACCGCTTTTGACCTTCAGGTGGGACATACCACCACTTAATTGCACTTATTCCCACTGTAGCAGGAAAACACTCGCGCACCAGGGGTCATGCACACTTTTTTTCAATGAAATCAACCACTTAGAAGTGATTTCGCGGGGAATCCAGGACCAAAAAGCACATAAAAAGCAAGCACTTACAAAGGTCAGTGCAAGTGAAGCTTCAAAACAGGAACGCCCGTGGGGTGGTTCCACGGGCGTTTCACGAGGCGACGGGCGGTGAGGGTGGGTCGGCGGCGGGAAAGGAGCCCCGACCAGTCAGGCCGCTCAGAGGATGTAGCGCGACAGGTCCTCGTCCTGGCTGAGCGCGCCCAGCCGCCCCTGCACGAAGGCGGCGTCGATGTTCACGGTCTGGCCCTGCAGCTTGGCCGCGTCGAAGCTCACTTCGTCGAGCAGATGTTCCATCACCGTGGAGAGCCGCCGCGCCCCGATGTTCTCGGTGCGCTCGTTCACCTCGCAGGCGATCTGGGCCAGCTGGCGGATGCCGTCGGGCTGGAACACCAGCGTCACGCCCTCCGTCTCCAGCAGCGCCTGGTACTGCCGCACCAGCGACGCATGGGTCTGCGTGAGGATGGCCTCGAAGTCGTCCACCGACAGCGACTGCAGTTCCACGCGGATCGGGAAGCGCCCCTGCAGCTCGGGGATGAGATCGCTGGGCTTGGACAGGTGGAAGGCACCGCTGGCGATGAACAGGATGTGGTCGGTCTTGATCGGCCCGTATTTGGTGGACACCGTCGTGCCCTCCACCAGCGGCAGCAGGTCGCGCTGCACACCCTGGCGCGACACCTCGGCCGTGCCACCGCTCTCGCTGCGCGAGGTCACCTTGTCGATCTCGTCGATGAAGACGATGCCGTTCTGCTCGGCGTTGTGCAGGGCGCGGGCCTTGATCTCGTCTTCGTTGACGAGCTTGGCCGCCTCTTCGTCGATCAGCAGTTTCAGTGCCTCGGCGATGCGCAGCTTGCGCTGCTGCTTGCGCCCGGCGCCGAACTGGCCGAACAGGCCCTTGAGCTGCTCGGCCATTTCCTCCATGCCGGCGGGCCCCATGATCTCCATCGTGGGACGCGGCTCGGCCACCTCGATCTCGATCTCGCGGTCGTCGAGCTGGCCCTCGCGCAACTTCTTGCGGAAGGCCTGGCGCGCGGTGCTGTCGGGCGTGGGCTGGGGCTCGAAACCCACGGCGCGCGGCGGCGGGATCAGTGCGTCGAGGATGCGCTCCTCGGCCACGTCCTCGGCGCGCGCGCGCTGCTGGCGCATCGCCGCGTCGCGCGTCTGCTTGATGGCGATGTCGGCCAGGTCGCGCACGATGCTGTCCACATCCTTGCCGACGTAGCCCACCTCGGTGAACTTGGTGGCCTCGACCTTGATGAAGGGTGCGTCGGCCAATTTGGCCAGACGGCGCGCGATCTCGGTTTTGCCCACGCCGGTCGGGCCGATCATGAGGATGTTCTTGGGCGTGATCTCCGGGCGCAGTTTTTCGTCCACCAGCTGACGCCGCCAGCGGTTGCGCAAGGCGATGGCCACGGCGCGCTTGGCGCCCTTCTGGCCGATGATGAAGCGGTCGAGCTCGGAGACGATCTCCTGGGGTGTCATCGAAGACATGTCAAACGGCCTCAGTCGAGCGTTTCAATGGTGTGGTTCATGTTGGTGTAGATGCACAACTCGCCCGCGATGGCGAGCGATTGGCGCACCACATCTTCGGCGCTGAGCGCGGTGTGGTCGATGAGCGCCTTGGCCGCGGCCTGGGCGTAGGCACCGCCCGAGCCGATGGCGACGATGCCGTGCTCTGGCTCGAGCACGTCGCCATTGCCGGTGATGACCAGCGCGGCGCTGCGGTCGGCCACCGCGAGCATGGCCTCCAGGCGGCGCAGCACGCGGTCGGTGCGCCAGTCGCGCGTGAGCTCGATGGCCGCGCGCGCCAGGTGGCCCTGGTGCTTCTCCAGCTTGGCCTCGAAGCGTTCGAACAGGGTGAAGGCGTCGGCCGTGGCGCCAGCGAAGCCCGCCAGCACGCGGTCGTGGTAGAGCTTGCGCACCTTGCGCGCCGTGCCCTTGATGACGATGTGGCCCAGGGTGACCTGGCCGTCGCCGCCGATGGCGACCTGCACGCCCTGCGGCGTTTCGCGGCGGACGCAGACGATGGTGGTGCCGTGAAAAGATTCCATGGGGTGGCAGATGGGGATGCGATGGCCCCCCCTCAAGGGGCAATGGAGAAAAAGCCGGCGCACAACCCGCCACGCACCACGCGGTCCAACCCAGTGACGCCGCGGAACCGGCTTTGCCGGGCCGCTGGTGTCGCCCCCCTTGAGGGGGTCGCGCGCAGCGCGGCGGGGGTACTTCCTGCTAGTCGTTGCGAAGGACCACCTTCGCGTACTCGGTGATGCCGATGACGTGGAAGAAGGCCGAGACCAGCCGGTGCACGTCGACGAACTGCACGAGCCGGTTCTGCGCGTGGTGGTTCGACACCCAGTTGAGCAGCGTGCCCGCGGCCGAAAAATCGACGCGGATCAGGTTGCGGCAGGAGAGGATCAGCACGTCGGCACCTTCCAGCCGCTGCTCCAGCATGTCGATGGTGCTCTGCGCGTCGCCGCGGATTTCGCCCGACAGCTCCACCAGGCCAAGGTGGTTGATCGACCCGGGCTGCGAGTCCATGGCCGACTCGCCCGAAAGCGTGGACGGCGGCGAGAGGGTCTCGATCACCGATTCGCCCAGCACGGAATGGCCTTCGTCGCCATCGCCACGCATCGACTGGTAGCGGCAGCGTGGCCGCTCCCAGCCCGGCGGGGACAGCTCGTAGGTGACGCAGAAGTCCAGCGCAGTGAGCTCGAACTCATCCGCCCGGTTCATCAGCCGCAGCACGGCCATGCGCAGCTCCCACCACAGCTGCTCGACGTCGCGGCGGCCCGAATGGGTCATGCTCTTGAGCACGTCGCGCAGCCTGGCGCCGCCCACGAAGCGCAGCTCCACGTCCTGGTCGGTCCAGAGCGTGACCAGGCCCAGCAACGCGCGCGCGGCCTTGGGGTCCATGCTGCTGAGCAGGCTCCAGTCGATCACCCAGGGCTGGCGCGCGCGCGTCAGCACGTTCTGCAGCGAGCCCACGGCGTGCGCGTCAAGTTCGGCCTCGCAGGCCCACACGGCGCGTGCGTGCCCGGCGGCGATCGGCGCGTCGGCCGCGACCACCATGCGCTGCACCGCGGCCGGCATGTCGTACCACTGCGGGGCCGAGCGGTCGAAACGGTTCACGAACTCCACCGCCCGGTTCTCGAAGGGCGCGAGCTGGCCGGTGGCGCGGTACAGGTCGAACAGGGCGAGCCAATCGGCCTCCTGGTCGACGCGGGCGCCGCCGTCGGACACGGCCTCCAGCAGCCCCTGTTCCGCACCGGCATCGTCGCCATTGGCGAAGCGGATGGCGGCCTCCTCCACCTCAGGGTCCTGGGCCACCTCCTGCACGTCCAGCGCGTAGAAGTGCGAGGCCGAGAACTCCGAGCCCAACTGCTGGCTGCTGGGCGTGCCCGCGCGCGGCGCCATCAGGCCCGTGCGGGGACTGCTGGGGGGCTTGATCGGCGCGGGCGCCGTCGCCTGCGACGGCCGCAGCGCCATCGGCTCGGTGGGTTGGTGCTCGCGCTGCGCCGAGGGATGCAGCAGCGGCGCGGGCTCGGTCACGTCGTACTGGGCGCGCAGGCGCGCCGGGTCCACCTGAGGCAAGGGCCGGATCGGCGAGGCCTCGCGGGCCTTCGACGGCAAGGTTCCGGGCGGCTGCGCGGCGCTGTTGGGTCCCGGTGAACCGGTGCTGGTGATCGAGTCCGCGCCCTTGGTTTTCCACCACTGCATGGACATCTGCGCCTCGATCTCGTCGATCTTCTTGAGCGTCATCGCCCGGTCATCGGGCTTGGAGGGGATGCTGCTCTGGAAGAAGGACGGGCGCATGCCCTGGGCCTCGGCGGGCGAGCCCTCGCGCGAACGGATCTTGCGCAGCATGTCGAACTCGCGCTTGCGCACGAAGTCGTTGCGCCGCTTGCGCTCGATCATCTCCTTGAGCGCGGCCTTGCTGTATTCGCTCTCGCGGTCCGACTGACGGGTGTCCAGGTCGGCCCAGCTCGTGGTGGGGTGGCGAACGAACTTCACCACCTTGGAGAGGAAGCCGCCGCTGGATTCGTCCTTGGACATTGGAACCGGGCTGTGGATCGGGTCGGTGCCGGTCGAACTCAGTCGCCGAACATCTTCTGCTTGAGCTCGCGGCGCTGCTGCGCCTCGAGCGAGAGGCTGGCCGTGGGCCGCGCGATGAGCCGGCCCACGCCGATGGGCTCGCCGGTTTCCTCGCAATAGCCATAGTCGCCGGCCTCGATGCGGGCGATGGCCTGCTCGATCTTTTTGAGCAGCTTGCGCTCGCGGTCGCGCGTGCGCAGCTCCAGGGCGTGCTCTTCCTCGATGGTGGCGCGGTCGGCCGGATCGGGCACGACGACGGTGTCCTCGCGCAGGTGTTCGGTGGTTTCACCCGCGTTGTTGAGCATGTCGGTCTTCAGGCCCTTGAGCTTGGTCTTGAAGAACGCCAGTTGCACGTCGTTCATGTACTCGCTGTCGGGCATGGCCAGCACGTCCGCGTCGGTGAGCTGTTCGACCTTGAGGGTCTTCCAGTTGTTGGCCCGCTTGGGGTCCTTCTGCAGGGATGGGGGGGCGGGGGACGTCATGACGGTTCGTTCATTCACGGGAGAGAAAGTCGCCTTGGGAGCGTCTGGGGCATGGCTGGGCGCGGAGGCCGGCTGGGACATCTGCGCCAGCATGGCCTTGCGCGCCTCGCGTTTGCCCATGGGCGCCGGCGAGGGTTCGGTCGCGGTGGGCGCCGCAGCGCTGGCCACCTTGGAAATGAGGTCGCTGGCCACGGCCGCGGCCTTGGCGGCGGGCGATGCCGCGACCTTGGCCTTGACCGGTGCCTTGGCGGCGGCTTTCACCACCGGCTTCTTGGCGGTCGGCGCTTTGGCCACGGGCTTTGCCACGGCCTTGACAACGGGTTTCACCGGCGGCTTGGCCACGGCCTTGGGCAGCGGTTTCGGCGCCGCCTTCTTGGCCACGGCCTTGGGCGCCTTCACGGGTGCCTTCGCCGGTGCCTTGGCCACGGCCTTCTTCGCCACCGGCGCCTTCTTGGCCACAGCCTTGACCGGGGAGGCCTTCTTGTGTGCCACCGGCTTGCCGGCACGCGCCGTGGCGCCCGAGGCGACGGACTTGCCTGCTTTCGCTGCCTTGGAAGCCGGGGCTTTCACAACGGGTCTCCTTGGGATGGCCGGCA
The DNA here is from genome assembly GCF_001897365.1 of Hydrogenophaga sp. 70-12. Classification (NCBI taxonomy): domain Bacteria; kingdom Pseudomonadati; phylum Pseudomonadota; class Betaproteobacteria; order Burkholderiales; family Comamonadaceae; genus Hydrogenophaga; species Hydrogenophaga sp. 70-12. Next base: position 5,081 of record NZ_MKSS01000210.1, on the reverse strand, counting down.
CGCCCCTTCACAGGGATCGCGCCCGGCTCGTGGACCGATGGCGACGGGCTCCAACCCGGGCCTGCCATCGGCAAAGGCGCTGTTATACCCCCTTGCCGTGTGACAAATGCCCTGGTTGATTCGGGGCGCGATTGTAGCCATGCGCGAAGCGCGGCCCGCGCCGGCCGGCAGACCGGGGCAGGCCGTGGTGAGACAAACGACACGGCCCGGCCCCCTGCGCTGAACGGCCCGACCCGCGCCCGGTTCAGGCCAGGCTCTGCTCGAGCCCCTGCTCGAGGATGTCGCGCGGCAGTTCGATGCCGATGAACACCATCTTGCTCACGCGCTTTTCGTCCGGCCCCCACTCGGGGCCCAGGTCACTGCCCATGAGCTGGTGCACGCCCTGGAAGATGACCTTGCGCTCGGTGCCTTGCATGTGCAGCACGCCCTTGTAGCGCAGCATGCGCGGGCCGTAGACCTGCACGATGGCGCCCAGGAAGTCCTCCAGCTTTTCGGGGCTGAAGGGGCGCTCGGCGCGGTAGACGAAGCTCTTGACGTCGTCGTCGTGGTGGTGGTGGTGCCCGTGGCCGTGCTGGTGCGAGGGGTGGTCGCAGTGCTCGCCATGGGCGTGGTCGTGGTGCCCATGGCCATGGTGGTCGTGGTCGTGGTCGTGGTCGTGGTCGTCGGCCTTGAGGAAGTCCGGGTCGATCTCGAGCTTGGCGTTGAGGTTGAAGCCGCGCAGGTCGAAGACCTCGTTGATGGCCACTTCGCCGAAGTGCGCGGGCCGCATGGCCGCGCGCGGGTTCATGTGCTTGAGGCGGTGCACCAGCGCATCGACCTCGTCGGCCGAGACCAGGTCGGCCTTGCTGATGAAGATCTGGTCGGCGAAACCCACCTGGCGACGCGCCTCCTGGCGGTCGTTGAGCTGCTGGGCGGCGTGCTTGGCGTCCACCAGGGTGACGATGGCGTCCAGCAGGTACTGCTCGGCCACCTCGTCGTCCATGAAGAAGGTCTGGGCCACGGGACCGGGGTCGGCCAGGCCGGTGGTTTCGATCACCACGCGCTCGAAGTCGAGTTCGCCCTTGCGCTTTTTCTGCGCCAGGTCGGCCAGCGTGGCGCGCAGGTCGTCGCGGATGGTGCAGCAGATGCAGCCATTGCTCATCTGGATGATGTTTTCGGTGGTGTCGGCCACCAGGATTTCGTTGTCGATGTTCTCTTCGCCGAACTCGTTCTCGACGACGGCGATCTTCTGGCCGTGGGCCTCGGTGAGCACGCGCTTGAGCAGGGTCGTCTTGCCCGAGCCGAGGAAGCCGGTGAGGATGGTGGCGGGGATCAGGGCCATGGTGCGTAGGGGGTGGGGAAAACGAAGGCGGAAGAGTGTAGGCCAGCCCGGTGCGAACCGGCTTCAGGGCCGGCGCATCACCACCAGGCCCTTGAGGTATTCGCCTTCGGGGAAGCTCACCGTCATCGGGTGGTCACGGGCACCGCCCAGGCGCTGCAGGAAAACGCCGTCCACGCCGGCTTCCAGGCCGGCCGAGGCCACGATTTTGTGGAACAGCTCCACCCCCACCCCGCCGGAGCAGGAGAAGGTGAACAACACGCCACCCGGGCGCAGCAGCTTGAAGCCCAGGCGGTTGAGGTCCTTGTAGGCGCGCGCGGCGCGCTCGGCGTGCGCCGCCGTGGGGGCCAGCTTGGGCGGGTCGAGCACGATGCCGTCGAATTGCCGGCCCTCGTCGATGAGGCGGCGCAGGGTGGCATTGACGTCGGCGTCCCGCCACTCGCAGCGGCCGGCGTCGAAGCCATTGAGGGCCACATTGGCCCGGGCCTGCTCCAGCGCGGGCCCCGAGGAGTCGACGGAGAGCACGCGCTCGGCACCGCCGGCGAGCGCGGCCACGGTGAAACCGCCGGTGTAGCAAAAGCCATTGAAAACCTCGGCCAGGCGGTGCCGCGCCACCAGTTCGCGGCAGGCGGCGCGGCTGTCGCGCTGGTCGAGGTAGTAGCCGGTCTTGTGGCCGCTGGCGATGTCCAGGCCCAGGCGCCAGCCGTGTTCCTGCAGCACCAGCGCCGTCTCGCCCTGCCCGCGCAGCCAGCCGGTGGCGTCGGCCAGACCTTCCAGGCGCCGGCTGCTGGTGTCGCTGCGCTCGTACAGGCGCTCGCAGCCGCTGAGCTCGAGCAGGGCGTCCGCGATCACGTCCTTCCAGCGCTCGACGCCGGCGGCGCCGAACTGGGCGACCAGGGTGTCGCCGTAGCGGTCCACCACCAGGCCGGGCAGGCCGTCGGACTCGGCGTGCACCAGGCGCACGCCATCGCTGTCGATCGCCAGGCGCTCACGCAGGGCCAGGGCGGCGCGCAAGCGCTCCTTGAAGAAGGCGGCGTCGATGCGCTGTCGTTGATCGAAGCTCCAGGCGCGCACGCGGATTTTCGAGGCGGGCGAGACGGCGCCCCAGGCGAGGAACTGGCCGTCGGCACCCTCCACGCGCACGGTTTCGCCGGGGTCGCCGCCACCCTTGGCGATGGCACCGTCGAACACCCAGGGGTGGTGGCGCTGCAGGGAGCGTTCCTTGCCGGGCCTGAGTCGGATGGATTTCATGCCCGGTCGTGTCCGTGGGGTGGGGTGGCCTTACTTGGCGCGTGGCTTGCGGGCCTGGGCGCGCGGGTGCGCGGCGTCGTAGACGCGCGCCAGGTGCTGGAAATCCAGCCGGGTGTACACCTGCGTGGTGCCGATGCTGGCGTGGCCCAGCAGTTCCTGCACGGCCCGCAGGTCGCCGCTGGACTGCAGCACATGGCTGGCGTAGGAATGGCGCAGCATGTGCGGGTGCACCGGCGTGGCCAGGCCGGCCTGGATGGAACGGCGCTTCAGCCGCACACGGATGTACTGCGGCGTGAGCCGCCCGCCGCGCTGGCCGATGAACAGCGCCGCGTCGTCCCGCGCGAAGGCGGGGCGCAGGTCCAGCCAGCGCCGCAGCGCGTCCAGCGCCGCGCGGCCCACGGGCACGCTGCGCCGCTTGCTGCCCTTGCCAAGCACGTGGGCCTCGGCGCCGCTCAGGTCGATCCAACCGCGCGCCGTGGCGCTGGCCGCCACGTCCAGCCCCACCAGCTCGCCGATGCGCAGGCCGCAGCCGTACAGCAGTTCGGCGATGCAGGCGTCGCGCGCCTCCAGCGCCGGGTCGTCCTCGGCGTCTGCGTGGCCCATCAGGCGCACGGCCTCGTCCACCGGCAGGGCCTTGGGCAGGGGCTTGCCGGCCTTGGGCGCGCGCACGTCGTTCACCGGGTGCTGCTGGATCAGGCCCTGGCGGCCCAGCCAGCCGTAGAAGCCGCGCCAGCCCGAGAGGATGAGCGCGATGCCGCGCGCGCTGCGCCCACCCGAGTGCATCTGCGCCACCCAACGCCGCACGTGCGCGGGCATCACGTCCGCCAGGGCCACGCCGGCCTCGCGCGCATTCGCCTGCAGCTTCTCCAGATCGCCCGTGTAGAGCGCCAGCGTGCGATCGGCCAGGCGCTTGTCCACGCGCACGTGGTCCAGGTAGGCCCGCACCAGGCCGGCGTCGTCGCTGCGGGCCGGCCCGGCGTGGCTCATTCCGTGGCCGCGGCCACCACCGGGCGCAGGCGCGAGAGCGCGGCGCTGGTGAGTTCGCCGATGCGTTCGAGGAAGTCGGTGCCCATGTCGGAGGCGAAGCGCTGCGGGTCGGGCGAAGCCAGCACCAGCAGGCCGAAGGCCTCGGGCGCGGCGCCCGCGCGCAGCGGGATCAGCGCCAGCGACTGGGCCGACGAGGGATCGACCAGCCACTGCGCGGCCTCCAGGCCCGGGTTGTGGCCGCAGTACGGCACCGCCAGCGAGCCCGCGAAAGCCTGGGCATCCTGGCTCGCGCCCTGGGCGTAGTCCTCGCCGGCGAACTCGGCCGACACGCCCCAGACCTTGATGCCCACCTGCGGCACCAGGAACTGCGCCGACAGCTCGGTCGCGGCCACGCGCGGCAGGTCGCGCGCCTCGCGCACCAGCAGCAGCTCGCGCATCCAGCGCTGCAGCTTGTCGGCGATGGCGGTGTTCTCCTTGCCGTGGCGCATCATCTCGGCGGCCTTGAGCTCCAGGCCGCGGATCTTCTCGCGCAGCATCTCGGCCTGGCGCTCCTGCAGGCTCACGGCGCGCCCGCCGTGCGGGCTGGTGAGCTGCACCGCCGCCAGCAGGCTGGCGTGGCGCTCGAAGAAGTCGGGGCTGTTGGCCAGGTACTGGGCGATGTCGTCCTCGGTGATGGGCGGGATCGGCTGGGTCATGGTGGTGGGCGAAAAAGACTACGGTTGGTTCAGCTCGTCGGGCACGGTGATCTCGCCCTCGAACACGGGGGTGGCGGGGCCGGTCATGAACACGGGGGCGTCGTGTTCGGGCGTGTCGACCCATTCGATGGTGAGCACGCCGCCACGGGTGTGCACGTCCACGCGCGAGCCCAGCCAGCCCAGGCGGATGCCCGCCACCACGGCGGCGCAGGCACCGGTGCCGCAGGCCAGGGTTTCGCCCGCACCGCGTTCGTACACGCGCAGCTTCACGGTGCGGGTGTCGATCACCTGCAGAAAGCCGGCGTTGACGCGCCGGGGAAAGCGCTCGTGGTTTTCGATCAGCGGGCCCCAGGCCGCCACCGGCGCGGTGTCGACGTCGTCGACCAGCAGCACCGCGTGCGGGTTGCCCATGGACAGCACCGCCACGTACTGGTCGCCCGCGTAGGGCACGGCCAGCGGCCAGCGCTCGAAGTTGCCGAGCTTCTCGGCCTTCAGGCCCTTGGCGTCGAAGGGCACCTGGGACAGCGCGAAGACCGGCGGGCCCATGTCCACGGTGACGCGGCCGTCGGGCAGGCGCTTGAGTTCCAACACGCCGTTCTTCACCTTCACGCGCAGCGGGTTTCGCTCGCTCAGGCCCTTGTCGTGCACGTAGCGCACGAAGCAGCGCGCGCCGTTGCCGCAGTGCTCCACCTCGCCGCCATCGGCGTTGTGGATGACGTATTCAAAGTCAAGGCCCGGCTCGGGGGCCTCGCGCACGGAGAGGATTTGGTCGGCGCCAACGCCGAAGTGGCGGTCGGCGAGAAAGCGGTACTGCGCCGTGCTGAGCCCGA
>NZ_MKSS01000209.1:0-11375 GCF_001897365.1 Hydrogenophaga sp. 70-12 | reverse complement strand
GCAGCAAGTGGCTGCTGCCGCTGGCCTCGAAGTTGACGTCGATGCGGTCGTCGACCCGCAGTCGCGCGCAGCCGTGTTCGTCCAGCCGCAGTTCGGGCACACCCATGACGGCAGATCGACAAGCAGGTGGGCCAGCAACAGTCGCGTGGCTTCATGGGTTTTCTGGCTGGCCTTCTCTTGTGTCCGCTGGGTGCGCGCGGCAGCGGGGGCCATCAGCTTGGCCCATCGGTGCTGAATTTTCTCCAGCAAGGACCTCTGGCGCTTCAAGCGGGGGGCTTGAGGTGGAAGAAGCTGAAGGCCTGCCTTGGTGGGCTTCTCGCGGGAGGTGCGCTTGGGGCCGGGTGACGGGGCGACTGTGTGATGCCGGGGTTGGACTGCTTTGCTGCGGATCATGTGGGGGCCTCGAAGCCGGTCTTGCCCGATCCGTGCCCCGCTCTGTCGTGAGGGTTCCGTGGTCTGCGCCGGCCTCGGCCGCATGGCGGTGCTGGCGCCGACCAGCGGGGAACCGCCCCCATCGAATGGCCGATGGCTCGGCCGCCCCAGCCGCTCAGCGCTCGGGCAGCGCCGCCTTCACCGCCTCGCCCAGCTCGATCACCGCCAGCGCGTAGTAGCTGCTCCAGTTGTAGCGGGTCACCACGTAGAAGTTCTGCGTGCCGGCCACGTAGCTGGACGGCGCGCCCGCGTTCTGCAGCTCGACCAGCGCCAGCGGGCCAGGGTGCTGCAGCGCCGCGCCCTCGAGCACGGCGCCCTTGGCCTGGAAGGCCTCCACCGTGAAGCTGGGCAGGATGTCGGGCGCGAGCAGGGTCTCCAGGTCCAGCGTGGCCGGGTCGAAGCGCACCGGGTAGTGCGTGGGCATGCCGGGTGTCCAGCCGAAGGCCTTGAAGTAGTTCGCCACCGAGCCGATCACGTCGGCCGGGCTGTCGAACAGGTCGACCTTGCCGTTGCCGTCGAAGTCGATGGCGTAGCGCGCCCAGCTGCTCGGCATGAACTGCGGCAGGCCCATGGCGCCGGCGAAGCTGCCCAGCAGGCCTTGCGGGTCGCTGCCGTTGCGCTGGCACAGGCTCAGCAATTGCTCCAGCTCGTCGCGGAAGAAGGCGCTGCGCGCGGCGGCGCGTGGGTGGCTGGCGGGGAAGTCGAAGGCGAGCGTGGTGATCGCGTCGATGACCTTGTGGGTGCCGGTGTGGCGGCCGTAGAGCGTCTCCACGCCGATGACGCCGACGATGAGCGAGGCCGGTACGCCGAACTCGGCCTCGGCGCGCGCCAGGGCCTCGCGGTTGTCCTGCCAGAAGGCTTGCCCGGCGGCGATGCGCGTGGGCTCGATGAAGCGCGCGCGGTAGGCGGCCCAGTTCTTGGGCACGCCGCGCGGCGGCGGCGTGACGCCGCGGATGGCGGCCTCCAGCCGCTGCGCCTGGCCGATCTGCGCCAGCACCCAGGCCGGGTCGAGCTGGCGGCGCGCGGCCAGGTCTTCGGCGAAGGCCATGGCGGCCGGGTGGTCGCGGTAGAAGAAGGGCGCTCGCGCGGACGGGCGGCTCGTGGGGCGCTGCTTGGCGAGGGGGGTGGCCTGGGCCAGGGCGACCGGCAGCGGCAGGGTGGACAGCGAGAGGGTGGCCAGGGCGGCCAGGGCGATCGATCGGCGTTGCATTGCCCGCGATTGGATCACGCGCGGCGGCGGACCGGCCAGGCCAGCCGGCGGAATTCCCGCCTCAGCTGGGCGAGGGTGCTGCCGCTGTCGCGCCCGTAGCGTTGGGCTTCGAGGCGCAACAGCCAGTCGGCCAGACCTTGAACGGCCGGGCCATCGCCCAACTGCGCTTTCATGCGTTGAGCCAGTTCGCGCGGGGGCGTGCGCTCGTCCGAGGCCACGCCCAGGCGCTCCAGCCGCTGGCGCGCGCGCCGCAGCAGGCGCAGCCAGGGATCGTGCCGCTGGCGTTCCCACAGGGCCCAGAGCGCGCCCAGCAGGCTCACGCCGACCACCACGCCCAGCAGCACGGTGGCCAGGTCCTGCCAGCTCGGCGAGGCGAAACCCAGCGCGCGCAGCAGCTCGAGCTGGCTGCCCTGCGTGTAGTCCAGCACCCACTGGTTCCAGGCATTGTTGACGGCCTCCCAGGTGGCGCGCAGCTGCGCCGTGAGCGTGGGGTTGAGGTTGCCGAGCGCGCCGGCGAAGGCCCCCGCGAAACCGGCGGCGGGCGCCTGCAGGCGCTGCATGGAGCCGATGCGGCCAGGGAAGACCGCGCCCGTGGGGTCCACGCGCACCCAGCCCTGGCCCTGCAGCCAGACCTCCGTCCAGGCGTGGGCGTCGCGCTGGCGCACGGTCCAGTAGCCGTCGACGGTGTTGGTTTCCCCGCCCTGGTAGCCCGTGACCACGCGCGCCGGGATGTCCATGGCGCGCATGAGCACGGCGAAGCCGCTGGCGATGTGCTCGCAGAAGCCCGCCTTGCGGTCGAACCAGAACTCGTCGGCGGTGTGCCGGCCGTAAACGCCGGGCTCCAGCGTGTAGCGGTAGCCGCCGGTGCGCAGGCGTTCGAGCGCGGCGTTCACCAGCGCCGGCGCGGCGGCGGGGCCGGGGCCGTGCTGTCGGCGCATCTCCTGCGCCAGCTGCAGGGTGCGCGGGTTGAAGCCGGGCGGCAGTTGCAGGTAGTCCTGCAGGCCGATCTGTGCCTGCAGCGGGCCGTGGCCGAAGTCCAGGTGGCTTTGCGCCCGGTAACGCACCAGGCTGTTGATGGGGCGCTGGGCGGTCCATTGCAGCGCTTCGCTCATGCGCACGCGGTTGCCGCCGGGCAGTTCGGGCGCGGCGGTGGCGGCTTCCAGCACGAAGACCCAGGGGCGCCGGTTGGGCTCCAGCGTGACCTCGTAGCCCACGGGCTCGCCGCGCGGGCGCAGCTGGGCCGTGAGGCGCTGCTCGCGCGGGAAACCCGATTCGAGCGGGCGCCACTGCCGGCCGTCGAAGCTGCCGAACACCGGGCCGCGGAAGTACAGCAGGCCGGCCGGCGGTGGGCGCGGGTCGTCGAAGCGCACGCGCAGCGCGATGCTGTCGTCCAGCGCGAGCTGGGCGATCTCGCCCACACGCATCTCGTCCGACAGGCCGCTGCGCCCGCTCGGGTCGGTGTTCGGCGTGCCCCACAAGGGCGCCAGGCGCGGGAACAGCAGGAACAGCACCAGCATGATGGGCGCGCCCATCAGCGCCATGCCGGCGGCGTAGCGCGCGGCCTGCGACAGCGGCGGCTGGCCCACGGGCATGTGCGCGTTCACCAGGGCCGTGAGCAGGCCCAGCAGCGCGACCAGGATGCCGGCCGCCGTGAGCAGCGACTGCGAGTAGAAGAAGTGCGTGAGCAGGGTGAAGAAGGCGAGGAAGAACACCACGAAGGCGTCGCGACGCGCGCGCAGTTCCAGGGTCTTGAGCGCCAGCAGCACCACCACCAGCGTGACGCCGGCCTCCTGGCCAAGCAGCGTGCCATGGCTGGCGAAGGTGGTGCCCAGCGTGAGCAGCAACAGCCCCAGGCGCCAGGGCCAGCCGGGCAGGGGGGCGGCGCGCAGCGCCAGCCGGGCGCGCCAGGCCAGCACGCCGGCGGTGAGCGCCGTGGTCCACCAGGGAATGTGCGCGGCCTGCAGGGCCACCACCCAGGCGATGACCGCGAGCACGAACAGGGTGTCGCGCGTCTCGCGGGGCAGCGAGGGTGGCGCACCGGCGGCGCGGGACGGTCGAAGCGCGTTCAGCACAGCGCGAGCGCCTCCAGGCACTGGTTGCGGTGCACCGGGCCTTGGTCGGGGGCGATCTCGCGGCCCGGCAGGCGCAGGCCATAGTCGAGTTCGAGCCGGTCGGCCATCAGCACCCAGGCGGTCAGGCGCGACACGCGTCCTTCCAGCCCCGTGCCGCCGCACTGGTTCAGGTCCAGCCAGAGCCGCTGGCGCTGGCTGGACAGGGCGTCGCGGCTGACCAGCTCGTCGCGCCCGCTCGCGAAGGCCTGGGCGGCTTTCTTCCAGACCACGGCCTTCATCGGGTCGCCGCGCCGGTAGGCGCGCACGCCGTCGTATTCGCCCGTGGCCTGCACGCGCGCGCTGCCGGCACCGCCCGACAGCGGTTCGCCGGGCGGCAGTGGCGGTGGGTGCTCTTCCGGCGTGGGGTAGACCAGGGCCTGGGCGGCCGGGCGCCACACCGTCCACACGCGAAAGGTGCCGAGCGGGAACAGGGTCATGGCGCTGAGTGCCGGCAGCTTGTGCAGGCCGCGCGCGGGCGGTTGCCAGGCCAGCTGCAGCTCGGCGCTGCCTTGGGCGGGCACGTCGGCCCAGGCCAGGGCCGGCGCGCCGCCGTCCTCGGGGAGCACGCCGAGGCCGATGCCGTGGCGCGCGCGCCGCCGCTCGCTGGACAGACGCACCTCCAGCACCACCGCCTGGTGCGCGTGCACCGGCTCGGGCGGGTGCAGGTGCAGCGTGAGACCCCGCAGGTTGTTGTGGCACACGTGCATGCCCACCAGGGCGCTGCCGGCCAGCAGGAAGGTCAGCAGGTAGCCCAGGTTGAGCTGGTAGTTGATGCTGGCCACCAGCAGCAGGAGCAGGGTGAGGGCCAGCATCCAGCCGGCGCGCGTGGGCAGGATGTAGACGTTGCGCTGGGTGAGCGTGAGCGTGTCGCTGCGCCTGAGCCGGTTGTGGAACCAGGCCCGCGCGCGCGCCCTGAGGTTCAGCCCCGCGGGTATTGCACCCAGGGCGCCGCGGAACCGGCGTTGCCGGGCCGCTGGCGCCGCCCCCTGGGGGGAGGCGCCGAAGGCGCTTCTGGGGGGGCTCATTACGGCAGGGGGACGGCGTCCAGCATCGCGCGCACCTGCTCCAGCGGACCGCGCCCGGCGTCGCGCACGGGGATCAGCCGGTGCGCCGTGGTCTGCGGCAGGATGGCGGCGATGTCGTCGGGCGCCACGTAGTCGCGGCCTTGCAGGAAGGCCTGGGCCTTGGCCGCGCGCACCACGGCCAGCGCGGCGCGCGGCGACAGGCCCTGCAGGAACCAGCGGCCGCTGCGCGTGGCGTTGACCAGGTCCTGCAGGTAGTCGAGCACCGGTTCGGCGGTGTGCACCTCGGCCACGGCGCGCTGTAGGCGGGCGAGCTCGTCGGCGTCCAGGGCCGGTGGCATCGAATCGATCAGCTCGCGCCGGTCCTGGCCGCGCAGCAGCTCGCGCTCGGCGGCGCGGTCGGGGTAGCCCAGCGACAGGCGCATGTGGAAGCGGTCGAGCTGCGATTCGGGCAGGGCGTAGGTGCCCAGCTGGTCGTGCGGGTTCTGCGTGGCGATGACGAAGAAGGGCTGGGGCAGGGCGCGCGTCTCGCCCTCCACCGTCACCTGCTTCTCTTCCATGGCCTCCAGCAGCGCGCTTTGGGTCTTGGGGCTGGCGCGGTTGATCTCGTCGGCCAGCAGCACCTGGGCGAACACCGGGCCCGGGTGGAAGACGAAGGCCTCGCGCCCGCGCTCGTAGATGGAGACGCCGATCAGGTCGGTGGGCATGAGGTCGGCGGTGAACTGCACGCGCGCGAACTGCAGCCCAAAGCAGCGCGCCAGGGCATGGGCCAGGGTGGTCTTGCCCACGCCGGGCACGTCCTCGATCAGCAGGTGGCCGCCCGCGAGCAGGCAGGCCACGCAGTCGCTGACCTGCTGCGGTTTGCCCACGATCACCGTGTTAAGCTGGCTCAGCAGGCGCTGGATCTTGGAGTCTTGTTGCATCTGGGCTTGCATATTGGCCGCGATTCTCACCGCAGTTCAGAGATGGCCCACGCCACTGGTTATTTCACGCACCGGGCATGCTGGCAGCACGACATGGGCGCCGGCCACCCCGAATGCCCCGAACGGCTCGATGCGATCGAGGACCGGTTGCTGTTGACCGGCCTGGACGCCGCGCTCGAGCGCCGCGAGGCCACGCCCGCCGCCCTGGCCGACCTGGAGCTCGCGCACGACCGCCTGCACCTGGCCGCGCTGCGTGGCCTGGCCGACACCCTCAAGGAAGACATCGCCGCCGGCGGGCCACAGCGCGCGCAGGTCGACCCCGACACCTCGATGAACGTGCACAGCTGGGAGGCGATCCTCATGGCCGCGGGCGCGGCCATCGACGCCACCGACGCCGTGCTGGCCGGCGAGCTGCGCAACGCCTTCTGCGCGGTGCGACCGCCGGGCCACCACGCCACGCGCCGCCAGGCCATGGGCTTTTGCTTCGTCAACAACGTGGCGGTGGCCGCCAAGTACGCGCTGGAGCGCCACGGCCTGAAACGCGTGGCCATCATCGACTTCGACGTGCACCACGGCAATGGCACCGAGGACATCATCGAGGGCGATGAGCGCATCCTCATGTGCAGCTTCTACCAGCACCCGTTCTACCCGGCGTGGACGCACTCCACGGCGAAGAACATGGTCAACCTGCCCGTGCCGGCCTATACGCGCGGCATGGACATCCGCGAGCTGGTCGAGACCTGCTGGATCCCGCGCCTGGACGACCACCGCCCGCAGATGCTGTTCGTGAGCGCGGGTTTCGACGCGCACCGCGAGGACGACATGGGCCAGCTGGGCCTGGTCGAGCAGGACTACGCCTGGCTGAGCGAGCGCATCCAGGCGGTGGCCGATCGCCACGCCCAGGGCCGCGTCGTGAGTTGCCTGGAGGGCGGCTACGCGCTGGACGCGCTGGCGCGCAGCGTGGAAGCGCACCTGCGCGCGCTTGCGGGCGTCTGAGCTGATGCCGTTTTTTTCCTGTCACCTGTTTTGACGATGAATCCTTCCTCCGCTTCGCTGCGGCCGGTGGACGACCTGTCCGCCTGGCTCAACAGCTTTCTGCAGCCGGCGGCGCTGGCCGAACTGGCCGCGCTGGCGGCCGTGGCCCTGCTGGCCTGGTCCCTGGTGGCCGGCCTGCGCCGCGCCCTGTCCATGCAGAACGAACCCCAGTCGGTGCTGTTCGGCCGGCGCATCGTCGATGGCGCGCTGTTTCCCATCGTGCTGCTGGTGCTGGGCTTCGTGGCGCGCGGGCTGTTGATGAACTTCGTGCCGCTGGCGGTCTTTCACGTCGCCATCCCCGTGCTGGTGTCGCTGGCGGTGATCCGCCTGGGGGTGAAGGTGCTGCAGGCGGCCTTCGACGACAGCCCCTGGGTGAAGGTGCTGGAGCGCACCATCTCCTGGGCCGCCTGGCTGGGCATGGTGCTGTGGGTCAGCGGGCTGCTGCCGGTGATGCTGGCCGAGGCCGAGGACATCCGCTGGAAGGTGGGCGCCACCACGCTGAGCCTGCGCACCCTCATCGAAGGCATCGTCACCGCGTCGGCGGTGCTGATCATCACGCTGTGGATCTCGTCGGCCATCGAGGCCCGGCTGCTGCGCAACGTCGTGGGCCGGGACCGTTCGCTGCGCCAGGCGGTGAGCAACGCCACGCGGGCCCTGCTCCTGTTCGTGGGCCTCATCGTCGCGCTCTCGGCGGTGGGCATCGACCTGACCGCCCTCTCGGTGCTGGGCGGCGCCGTGGGCGTGGGCATCGGCCTGGGCCTGCAAAAGCTCGCGTCCAACTACGTCAGCGGCTTCGTGATCCTGGCCGAGCGCAGCATGCGCATCGGCGACAACGTGCGCGTGGACAACTTCGAGGGCCGCATCACCGACATCAACGCGCGCTACACGCTGATCCGCAACCTCAGCGGGCGCGAGTCCATCGTGCCCAACGAGATGCTCATCACCAACCGCGTGGAGAACCTGTCGCTGGCCGATCCCAATGTCTGGCAGTCGACCGTGGTGTCGGTGGGTTACGACAGCGACGTCGACCTGGTGTCGCGCCTGCTGCTGGAGGCCGCCACCGCGCAGGCCCGCGTGCTCAAGAACCCCGGGCCCTCGGTGGCCCTGTCCAACTTCGGCGCCGACGGCCTGGAGTTCACGCTCGGCTACTGGATCGGCGATCCCGAGAACGGGCAGCTCGCGCTGCGCTCGGCGATCAACATGGCCATCCTCTCCTCGCTGCGCGCCAACGGCATCGAGATCCCCTTCCCGCAGCGCGTGGTGCACGTGCTGCGCGAGGGAGACGGCGCGGTGGCCGCTAGCGGTTCATGAAACCGGGCAGCCAGAGCGAGATCACCGGGAAGGCGATGAGAATGCCCAGCCGCACCACATCGGCCGTCACGAAGGGCCACACGCCGCGGTAGATGGTGGTCAGCTTGACCCCAGGCAGCAGCGAGTTGATGACGAACAGGTTCAGGCCCACGGGCGGCGAGATCATGCCGATCTCCACGATGGTCACGATGAGGATGCCGAACCAGATGGGGTCAAAGCCCAAGCCGGTGACCACGGGGAAAAACACCGGGATCGTGAGCAGCACGATCGCCAGTTCCTCCATCACCATGCCCAGAGCCAGGTAGATCACCATCATCACCACCACCACCATGATCGGCTCGGGGCTGAACTGCAGCACGAAGTCGCGCAGATCGGCCGGCATGGACGTGAAGTTGATGAAATTGGTGAAGATCATCGCGGCGATCAGGATGGTGAACAGCATGGCCGTGGTGCGCGAGCTTTCGATCAGCACCTCCAGCAGCAGCCGCGGCGTGAGCGTGCGGCGCGCCAGCGCGAAGAAAAATGCGCCCGCCGCGCCCATGCCCGCGCCTTCGGTGGCGGTGAACACGCCGCCGTAGATGCCGCCGATCACCAGCGCGAACAGCAGCGCCACCCCCCAGATGCCGCGGATGGCGGCCAGGCGCTGGCGCCAGGTGAAGCGCTCGGCGGGCGGGCCGGCCTGGGGGTCGCGCCAGGTGACGAACACCACGGCCAGGCACAGGCAGGTGATGGCGACGATGCCGGGCAGGATGCCGGCGATGAACAGCTTGCCGATGTCGGTCTCGGTGATGATCCCGTAGATCACCAGGATGGTGGACGGCGGGATCAGGATGCCCAGCGTGCCGCCCGAGGCAATGGCGCCGGTGGCCAGGGTCTCCTTGTAGCCGTGCGCCTTCATCTCCGGAAAGGCCACGCGGGTCATGGTGGCCGCGGTGGCGATCGACGAGCCGCAGATGGAGCCAAAACCGCCCGAGGCAATGATGCTGGCCATGGCCAGGCCGCCCGGGCGGTGGCCCACGAAGGCATTGGCCGCGTTGAACAACTCGCGCGCCATGCCGGCGCGGGCGACGAAATTGCCCATCAGCACGAACAGCGGGATGACCGACAGCACATAGGCGAAACCGGTTTCGAAGATCACCTGGCTGGTGCTGGCCAGGGCCGGCTGCCAGCCCCGCAGCACACCCATGCCCACAAAGCCCGCGGTGGCCATGGACACGGCCAGCGGCACGCGCAGGAAGGCCATGGCGAAGACGCCCAGAAAACCCAGCAGCGCGGCGGTCATGCGGCGTCTCCCGGCTGGGCCGCGCCGTGGAAAGCGGGCTCGGGAGGACGGAAGAAGACGAAGACCAGGTGCACCAGAGCGGTCACGAACAGGAAGAGCGCCATCATCCAGGCCACCGGCGCCATGGGCAGCTGCAGGTGGACCGTGATGTCGCCGTAGTCGAGAAAGCGGTCGGCGCGCAGCAGCATCAGGCGCGCCATCCAGGCGAAGGCAATGGCGCAGAACAGGTGCACCACGCGCTGCTGGATGCGCCGCAGGCCACTGGGAATGAAGGCGTCCAGCGAGTCGAAGACCACGTGCTCGCCGCGCCAGGAGACCAAGGGCAGCGCGCCGAAGATCACGATCACCATCAGGATCTCGGTGACCTCGAGCCCGCCGGGCACCGAGTGGCTGAAGAACTTGCGGCCCGTCACGTCGACGAGCGTGAGCAGCATGATGGAGAACAAGGCCATCGCGGCCATGAGGCCGGTCGACCAGCGCAGCGCGCGATCCAGGACGGTGAGCATGTCGGGGGAGCGTTCAAAAGCAACGGCGGGCAGCCGGGTTGGCGACTGCCCGCCGTGCGGGGTGGGTGGCGGCTCGATGCCTTACTTGACCTTCTTGATCTCGGCGCGGAACTCGGCCAGCACGGCCTTGGGGTCCTTCAGGCCCTTGGCCGCGGCGGCGGCGGCCCATTTGTCCTCCAGCTCGGCCTGCTTGGCGGCGACGGCCTTGATGAAGGAGTCGTCGGCCTGGATGCGCGCCACGCCTTGGGCCTTCTGCAGCTCGCGGCTGGCGGCGTCGACCTTGTCCCAGCCTTCGCCGAAGATGCGCGTGGCGACCTCGCCCGAGATCTTGTCGACCACGGCCTTGTCCTGCGCGGACAGGGCGTTGTACTTGGCCGGGTTCATCATGAACACGAAGCTGGTGTTGTAGAGGCCACCAGGGAAGGTGGTGGCGTGCTTGATCATGTTCAGCTTGAACGAGGCGATCGACTCGTCGGGGAAGAAGGTGCCGTCCATGACGCCGGTGGACAGCAGCTCGAAGGAGTCGGGCGCGGGCTTGAGCGTGGTGTTGAAGCCCATGAGCTTGGACAGCTCGTTGATGTTGCCACCGCCGATGCGGAACTTGAGCTTGGTGGCGTCGTCCAGTGTCTTCACTGGCTGCTTGCTGTTGAAGATGATGCCGGGCCCGTGCGTGAACACGGCCAGCACCTTCACGCCGCGGTGCTCGCCCAGCGGCGCGAAGTGCTTGGCGTAGAGGTGCTGGTAGGCCACCGAGGTGGCCAGCGCGCTGTCGCCCAGGAAGGGGAACTCGGCCAGCTGCGTGAAGACGAAGCGCCCCGGCGTGTAGCCGTCCACCGTGTAGGAAATGTCGGCCAGGCCGTCGCGCACGGCGTCGAAGGTGCCGGGCGCCGCCGCCACGGACTTGGGCAGGATGTTGCACTTCATGCGACCCGCGCTTTCCTTCTCCAGCAGATCGCACCACGATTTCTGCGCCATGCTCAACGTGTGCGTGGGGGGGACCCACGATGAGGCGGTGAACACGGTCTGCGCCGAGGCCGCGCCGGCGCTCAGCAGGGCGGCGGTGGCCAGGAGGGGAATCAGCTTCATGCGGGGTGCTCCAACGACGGGGTGAAGGGGCGCGCCATCGTTACTCAACATAAGTAAAGGGCGCAAATTCACTATAGGTGAACGCATTGCGCGACGCCCTCCAGACTTACCCGAGTTCGCCGACCAAGCGGTCGGCGAAATGACGCCCCAACGACATCCCGCCGTGCGTCGCGGGCATCGTGGCACCCGCGTGGCGATCGATATAATTCGAAAAAAGCACGGTCGTTCGATTTTCTGGCCATCGCTTTGGTCGCTCCCAGCGCCCACCTACAATGCCCAATTGACGTGCACGTCAATTGCACCCCGAACCCCAAACCACAGGAGCAGCTCAGCATGAAGGTTCTCGTCCCCGTCAAGCGCGTGGTCGACTACAACGTCAAGGTCCGCGTGAAAAGCGATGGCAGCGGCGTCGACATTGCCAACGTGAAGATGTCGATGAACCCGTTCGACGAGATCG
>NZ_MKSS01000208.1:0-11401 GCF_001897365.1 Hydrogenophaga sp. 70-12 | reverse complement strand
CATGAGCGGGCGCTCGCGCGGGCGCTCGCCGAAGACCTGGTTGAGCGCCTTCATCTCGATCGGGTCGCCCAGCGGCGTGCCGGTGCCGTGCGCCTCGACGTAGCCGATGTCGCCCGGCTGCAGGCGCGCGTTGGCCAGCGCGGCGCGGATCACCGCCTCCTGCGCGGCGCCATTGGGCGCGGTGAGGCCACTGCTGCGGCCGTCCTGGTTGAGCGCCGAGCCGCGCAGCACGGCCAGCACGCGGTCGCCGTCGCGCTGCGCGTCCGACAGGCGCTTGAGCACCAGCACGCCGCAGCCCTCGCCGCGCACGTAGCCATCGGCCGAGGCGTCGAAGGTCTTGCAGTGACCGTCGAAGGACATCATGCGGGCGCGCGAGGTCAGCACCGCGCCGTTGGGCGCCAGCGTGAGGTTGACGCCGCCCGCGAGCGCGAGCTCCGCCTCGCCGTTGCGCAGCGACTGGATGGCCCAGTGGATGGCCACCAGCGAGGACGAGCAGGCGGTGTCCACCGCCACGTTGGGGCCGTGCAGGCCGAAGAAGTACGACAGGCGCCCGGCCGCCACGCTGTGCGCGGTGCCCGAGGGCGTGTAGGCGTCGCCGTGGCAGGGGCCGCGCTCCTCGTTCATGAGGCCGGCGTAGTCGCTGGTGGTGATGCCCATGTACACGGCGGTGCGCGAGCCCGCCAGCGACGAGGGCGCCAGGCCCGCGCGCTCCAGCGCCTCCCACGACACCTCCAGCAGCAGGCGCTGCTGCGGGTCCAGGCTCACGGCCTCGCGCGGCGAGATGCCGAAGAAGGGCGCGTCGAAGCGGTCCACGCCCTCGACGAATGAGCCCCAGCGCGTGTAGCTCTTGCCCATCGCGTCGGGGTTGGGGTCGTAGTAGCGCTCCACGTCCCAGCGGTGCGGCGGCACCTCGGTCACGGCGTCGCGGCCGCTGTGCAGCAGCGACCAGAAGGCCTCGGGCGTGTCGGCCTGGCCGGGGAAGCGGCAGCCCATGCCGATGATGGCGATGGGTTCGCTGCGGGCCTGTTCCGCGGCCGCCAGCTGGGCTTTCAACTGGTCGATGGCCACCAGCGAGCGCTTGAGCAGCGCGGCGTGGTCGGTGCCTTGGCGGGGTTCGGTCACGGTGTTTCCTAAAGGTATGGGTCGCTTCAGCCCAGGCCGTCGAGGCGGCGCATCAGCTGCTGGGCCAGCTCGTCTTCCGACAGCTCGTCGAAGGAGCCGACATCGGGAGCGGCCGCGGGGGTGGGCGCGGCGGTGGGCGCGGGGTTGGGCACGGGCACCTGGGGCGCCGGCGCGCCGGCCGCGGGCATGAGATCGGCGAACACCTCGCGCGCCAGGTGCTCGGTGAGCGCCGCGACGCTGGGGTGGTCGAAGGTGAGCGTGGCCGGCAGGGTGCGCCCGACCGCCTGGCCCAGGCGGTTGCGCAGCTCCACCGCCATCAGCGAGTCCAGGCCGAGCTGGCGCAGGGGTTCGGTCACGTCCAGGTCTTCGCCGCGCTGCAGGCCCAGCACCTTGACGGTGAGCTGGCGCACGTGGTCGCGCAGCAGGGTTTTGCGCCGGTTCGCGGCGGCCGATGCCAGGCGCTCGCGCAAGGACGGCTCGGGTGCGGCGGCGGTCTGGCCGGGCGCCGGCACCTGGCCGGGCCGCGCCAGCCCGCGCAGCAGCTCGCCGAACAGCGGCGGCGCGCCGTCGGCCAGGTGCGCCCAATCGCTGTCCAGCACGGCCAGCTGGGCGTTCGGGAACAGCGCGCCGGGCGCGGACCGGCGCATCGCGTGCTCGAGCGCGGCCAGGCCGTCGGCGGGTGCGATGGCGCGCAGCGAGCCGGGCTTGTCCAGCCGGCGGTCGGCGGCGGCGCCGATCTCCGCCCAGGGGCCCCAGTTGATGCTGACGGTGGGCAGGCCGCGCGCCTGGCGGTACCAGGCCAGCGCGTCCTCGAAGGCGTTGGCCGCCGCGTGGTTGGACTGGCCGGCCGGCCCCGCCACCGAGGCGCCCGAGGAGAACAGCACCAGGAAGTCCAGGTCCGGGCACAGCGTGTGCAGGTTCCAGCTGCCCCGCACCTTGGGCCCCATCACGGTGGCGAAGCGCGGCCAGGTCTGCGCCGCGATGACGCCGTCGTCCAGCACGCCGGCCGCGTGCACCACGCCGGCCAGCGGCGCCAGCGCGGCGGCCTCGGCCAGCACGCGCTGCAGGTCGGCGCGGCGCGCCACGTCGCCGCGCGCGGCCAGCACCTGGGCGCCCTGCCCCCGCAGGCCTTCGATCACCGCCAGCGCGCGGGCGTCGGGCGCCTGGCGGCCCATCAGCACGAGGTGGCGCGCGCCCCGCTCCACCAGCCACGCGGCCACGCGCAGCCCCAGGCCGCGCAGGCCGCCGGTGACGAGGTAGGCGCGGTCGGCGGCGAGGCGCGTCGGGCCCCCGGCCGGCGCGGTGGCCGCGTCGTGGCGCACCAGGCGGCGCGCCAGGCGAGCGCCGCCGCGCCGCGCGATCTGGTCCTCGCGCGAGGGCGATTGCAGTTCGTCCGCCAGCTGGCGCGCCGCCTCGGCGTCTCCGCTGGCGGGGTCGAGGTCGAGGCGCACGCAGCGCAGCTCGGGGTGCTCCACCGCCACCACGTGGCCCAGGCCCCAGGCCGTGGCCTGGGCGGCGTCGGCGCTGTCGTTCGCGCGCGCGGCCTGCGCGCCGCGCGTGACCAGCCACAGGCCCGGCGCGCCGTCGGCGCTGCCCGCCTGGGCGGCCAGGGTCTGCACCGTGGGCAACAGCCCGCCGATCAGGCGCTGCTGCTGCTGTTCGACGGCGTCCGGGTCCAGCGCCTCGTCCAGGCGCGCGTCCAGCGGCTGCAGTTGCACGACGCCCTGCCAGGGGCCCTCGCCCAGCGCGGCGGCCAGGCCGGCCGGGCCCTCGGCCAGCACGCGCACCTCGTCGCCGCGCGCGCGCAGTTCGCGGGCCAGCGCCTGCTGCAGGCCCGCCGCGTCGGGCAGCAGCAGCCAGCGCCGCGCCGCGTGGGCCTTGGCCTCGGCCAACGGCTGGCGGGCCAGGAACACGGCCTGCTGTTGCAGCACGGGGTGTGGCGTGTCGCCGGGCAGCGCGGCCGGCTCGCCCAGGCCGTGCTGTTGGAACAGATCGAGCCAGGCCCCGCGCGGCATCAGCGCGTACTGGCGGCGCTGGGTGTCGGCGTAGGCCCACCAGCCCTCGAGCAGGCCCACGGTGAGGTCGCCGAAGCGCTGGGGCGTGGTGCCCTCCAGCAGCACCAGGGTGCCGCCGGGCGCCAGCAGGCGGCGCACGTGGTCCATGGTGGTGTCGAGGTCGGGCGTGGCGTGCAGCACGTTGGCGCCGATCACCACGTCGTAGGCGGCCTCGGCGAAGCCCTGCCCGGCGGGCGCGGCGCCGATGTCGAGCACGGCGTAGCGCATGAAGCCGTGGGCGGCGAACTTCTCGCGCGCGCGGTGCAGGAACAGCGGCGACACGTCGGTGAAGGTGTAGTCCAGGTTCGCCGTGGGCAGGCGCGAGAGCACGTGGTGCGTGGTGCTGCCGGTGCCGGCGCCGATCTCCAGCACGCGCAGGGGCCGCCCGGCGGGCCAGGCCGCGGCGATGGCCGCCAGCGCGTCGGCGATGAGGGCGTTGTAGACCTGGGCCGGTGGCGAGTGCTGGTACAGGCGCTCGGTGTCGGCCAGCGAGCCGCCCGGGAACAGCAGGGCCAGCGGGTCGGCCTGGCCGCGCAGCACCGCCGCGAGTTCGCGCGCGCAGCGCGCGGTGAGGTTCAGCTCGGCGTCGCAGTCGGCGAAGCGCGCCAGCAGATCGTGGTACCGCGCCTCGGGGTCGCCGGCCCCGGGCCAGTGCCGCACCGAGTAGCCACCGGCATCGCGCGCGAGCGCGCCGTCTTCCACCAGCATGCCCAGCATGCGCTCGAACAGGCGGCCGTGGCGCGGCAGCACGCCCAGGCGCGTGGCGAGCGCGGCGGCGGGGCCGAGGGCTTCGCCAGGACGCGGGTCCAGGCCCAGGCCATGCAGGGCCTGGCGCACGTAGTCGGCGGCCAGGGCGTCGAGTTCGGGCAGGAAGCCGGCGTAGCGGTCCAGGCCGTGCTGGCGCGCGAGTTCGTCCACGCGCGGGCCCAGGGCCTGGGCGATGGCGACGGGCGAGGCCGCGCCGGCCGCGTTCGGCGGCAGCTCGCGCCACACGATCTCATGCAGCATGCGGCGCACGCTGGCCGGCACGCGGCCCTGCGGCGCCAGGGCCTCGGGCCGCGCGCGCTTGAAGTGCATGCCCTCGAACCGGGCCAGCACCGCGCCCGCGTCGTCGAGCAGCGTGAGGTCGGCGCTGAAGGTCTCTGCCCGGGCCGGGTCGCGGCCTTCGCCGGGGCGCAGCCTCACGTGGTTCCAGACCGCGCGCCCCGGCGCGCGGTCCAGGTGGATGCGGTCGACCTGCAGCAGCAGGAAGGCCTGGTCCAGGGTCGCCCCCTGCTGGGGCAGGCCGGCGCCGATGACGTGGAAGCAGGCGTCCAGGCAGGCGGGGTGCCACAACAGGCCGGCCTCGGGCGACAGGCCGTCGGGCCAGGACAAACGCGCCAGCACCTCGCCCTCGCCGCGCCGGATCGACTCGACGCCGCGGAACAGCGGGCCGAATTCCAGGCCCAGGGTCTTGAGCCAGCCGTAGTAATGGTCCACGTCGATGGCCTCGCCCAGGCGCGCCGCGATCGCGGCGGGCGCCTCGTGCGCGGGCACCGACGCGGTGGCGGCCGCGAGCCGCGCGCTGGCGTTCACCGGCCAGCCGCCCCCCTCGGCGTCGAAGGCGGCGATGCGCAGGGCGCTCACGCCCGCCTCGGGCGCGCCAAGCACCAGTTGCGCGCGCACCGGTTCGTCGCCGTGGAGTGGCATCGCGCGGTGCACCACGAAATCACGGATCTCCACGGGGCCGTCGCCGAACTGCCGTTGCGCGGCGGCGCGCGCCATTTCCATGTACACGGGCGAGGGCAACAGCCAGCGGCCCAGGATGCGGTGGTCGCGCAGCCAGGGCTGGACCGCCAGGCCCCAGCGCGTCTCGAACAGGCGGTCGCTGGTGAGCGACTGCGCCACCTCCCTGCCCAGCAGCGGGTGCAGGGCCGCGGGCCGCGGCTCGGCGCCGCGCGCGGGCGCGTGGTCGTCTGGCGCCCAGTAGCGCTCGCGCTGGAAGGGGTAGCCCGGCAGCGCGACACGGCGGCGCGCGCGGCCGGCGTCGAAGGCCGTCCAGTCGATGGCGGCGCCCAGGCCGTGCAGGCGCGCCAGGCTGCCGAGCAGGCTCTCCCAGTCGCCGCGCCCTCGGCGCAGCGAGGGCAGCCAATGGCGCTGGCCGTCGCCCGAACCTTCCGGCAGGCAGGCCTGGCCCAGGCCCAGCAAGGTTGGGTGCGGGCCCACTTCCAGAAAGACCTCGACGCCCGCCTGCGCCAGCGCCTGCACCGCGGGCGCGAACTGCACCGCCTCGCGCACGTGCTCGCGCCAGTAGCCGGGCCGGGTGATGGCCTCGCCCACCGGGCGGCCCGTGAGGTTGGAGATCAGCTCGATGCGCGGCGCGCGCAGGTCCACCGACGCCACCAGCCGCTCGAACTCGGCCAGCATGGGCTCCATCAGCGGCGAGTGGAAGGCGTGCGACACCTTGAGCCGCGAGCAGCGCAGGCCCTGGGCCTGGCATTGCGCCTCGACCGCCTCGATGGCGCGAAGAAGGCCCGAGACCACCACGTTCTGCGGCCCGTTGACCGCGGCGATGGACAGCTCGCGCGGCCAGGCCCCGATGAGCGCGGCCACGCGCGCGGGCTCGGCCATCACCGCCAGCATGCCGCCGTCGCGCGGCAAGGCGCCCATCAGGCGGCCGCGCGCCGCGATCAGCTGCAGCGCGTCGTCCAGGCCGAACACGCCGGCCACGCAGGCCGCCACGTATTCGCCCACGCTGTGGCCCATCACCGCCGCCGGCCGCACGCCCCAGGACAGCCAGAGCTGCGCCAGCGCGTACTCCAGCGCGAACAGCGCGGGCTGGGTGAAGGCGGTGTCGTCGATGGCGCCGTCGCCCTCGGGCGCGAACAGCACCTCCAGCAGCGGGCGCGGCAGCTGGGCGTCGAGCCCGCCGGCGCAGCGCTCCAGCGCGGCGCGAAACACCGGCTCGCTGGCGAAGAGCTCGCGCGCCATGCCGGCGTGCTGCGCGCCCTGGCCAGTGAACAGAAAGGCGATCTTGGGCGCGCGCGCGCCGGCCGTGGCGGCGAACACGCCGGGCGGGTCCTCGCCCGCGAGGTGGGCGCGCAGGCGCAACGCGGCCTCCTGCGGCGACGCCGCCAGCACCGAGAGGCGGTGCGCGAAGGGCGCGCGGCCGGTGTTGGCGCTGTAGGCGAAGTCCGCCAGCGAGGCGCCGGCGCCGTCGAGCGCCTCGGCGTAGGCCGCCGCGAGGGCGCGCAGCGCGCCGTCCTGGCGGGCCGTGGCGGTGAGCAGGTGCAGCGGCCGGTCGGGGCCGGCAGGGGCTGGGGCGGGCGCGGGTTCGGGCGCCTGCTCCATCACCAGGTGCACGTTGGTGCCGCTGAAACCGAAGGAGCTGACGCCGCCCAGGCGCGGGCCGGTGCCGCCGGGCCAGGGCGTGAGCGCGGTGGGCACGCGCACCGCCAGATCGTCCCAGGGGATGTAGGGGTTGAGCGTTTGCACGTGCGGCTGGCCGGGCACCTGGCCGTGGCGCAGGGCCAGGGCCAGCTTGATCACGCCGCCCACGCCGGCCGCCGCTTCCATGTGGCCCACGTTGGCCTTGACCGAACCCAGCAGCAGCGGCGCATCGCCCGCCTGGCGCGGCTCGCCCAGCACCTTGGCCAGGGCCTGCACCTCGATCGGGTCGCCCAGCGAGGTGCCGGTGCCATGCGCCTCGACGAAGCCCACGCGCGCCGGGTCCACGCGCGCGTCGGCCAGGGCCTCGCGCAGCACGGCCTCCTGCGAGGGGCCATTGGGCGCGGTGAGGCCGTTGCTGCGGCCGTCCTGGTTGGCCGCGCTGCCGCGGATGAGCGCGACGATGTTGTCGCCCGCGGCCTGCGCGTCGGACAGGCGCTTGAGCACCAGCACGCCGCAGCCCTCGCTGCGCACGAAGCCGTCGGCGCGCGCGTCGAAGGTCTTGCAGCGGCCGTCGGGGGCCATCATGTGCGAGCGCGACAGCGCCACGCTGACGTCGGGCGTGAGGATCAGGTTGACGCCGCCAGCGAGCGCGGCGTCGCACTCGCCGCGGCGCAGGCTCATGACGGCCTCGTGGATGGCCACGAGCGAGGATGAGCAGGCGGTGTCGATCGACAGGCTGGGCCCGCGCGTGCCCAGCACGTAGGACAGGCGGCCCGAGGCGATGCTGTGCGCGATGCCCGAGGCGGTGTAAGCGTCGAAGCTCTCCTTGCCGCCGTCGCGCAGCAGCTGGTAGTAGTCGCCGGCCGACATCCCGATGAAGACGCCGGTGCGGCTGCCCTCCAGACGATCGGCCGGGATGCCGGCGTGCTCCAGCGCTGCCCAGGCCACCTCGAGCAGCAGGCGCTGCTGCGGGTCCATGCTGCGCGCCTCGCGCGGCGAGACGCCGAAGAAGTGCGGGTCGAAGCCGTCCACGTCGCCCACGAAGCCGCCCCAGCGGGTGTTCATCTTGCCCGGCGCATCGGGGTCGGCGTCGTAGAAGTCGTCGATGGCCCAGCGCTGCGGCGGCACCTCGGTGATGGCGTCCACGCCGTCGCGCACCAGGGTCCAGAAACGCTCGGGCGTGTCGGCCCCGCCGGGGAAGCGGCAGCCGATGCCGACGATGGCGATCGGCTCGCGCGCGCCGCTGCCGCCGGCCTCGGCGAGCCGCGCCTCCAGCGCCGTCACGCGCTCCTGCAGCCCGTCGGCCAGCAGCGCCAGGCGCTTGGGCGAAAAGTGGCTGATGCGTTCGAGGAAGTCAGACATCCGATTGCTTTCTCTGCAGCTTCTTCGCGAACAAGGCCTCGATCTCCTCGTCGCTCAGGTCATCGATGGCCTCGACCGCGCCGCTGGCCGTGGGCACGGGTGCGGCGGCGGCTTCGGTCTCGGCCTGCGGCGCCAACAGCTGCCCGATGTACCCGGCCAGCGCGTCCAGCGTGGGGTAGTCGAACACCAGGGTGGCGGGCAGGCCGCGCGCCAGGCCCAGGTCCTTGCCCAGGCGGTTGCGCAGGTCCACGGCCATCAGCGAATCCAGGCCCAGTTCGTTGAGCGGCTGGCGCGGGTCGATGCGGCGGGCGTCGGCCACGTCGACCACGCGCGCCACATGCTCGCCGACGAAGGCCAGCAGGCGCTCGGCGCGCTGCGCGCCCGGCAGCCCCTTGAGTTCGTCGGCCAGCGAGGCGCCGCGCGCGGGCGCCGGCGCGCTCGCCGCGCGGGGTGCCTCGCCGTGCGTGGCGGCGCGGAAACGCTCCAGCAGCGGCGGCACGCCCGCGTCCAGGAAGCGCTCCCAGCGCACCGGGAACACGCCCACGCTGGCGGCCTCGCCGCGCATCAGCGACTGCAGCAGGTCCAGGCCCATGCGCGGCGTGATCGCATCGATGCCGCGCGCGCCCACGCGCTGGTCCACCGCGCGGTCGGCGGCAGCGCCGACCTCGCTCCAGGCGCCCCAGGCGATGCTCAGGCCCGGCAGGCCTTGCGCGCGGCGGTGCAGCGCGAGCGCGTCGAGGAAGGCGTTGGCGGCCGCGTGGTTGCCCTGGCCGGACGAGCCCAGCAGGCCGGCCACCGAGGAATACAGAACGAAGAAGTCCAGCGGCCGTTCGCGCGTGAGCGCGTGCAGGGCCCAGGCGCCCTCCACCTTGGGGCCCAGCGGGCGCGCGAAGCGCTCCCAGGTCTGCTGCTGCAGGGCGCCGTCTTCCAGCACGCCGGCGCTGTGAATGACGCCGCGCAGCGGGTGGTCCTCGCCGATCAGGTCCAGCACGCGCGCCACTTCGTCGGCGCGCGACATGTCGGCCTGCACCAGCTTCAGCTGCACACCGAGCGCGCGCATGGCGTCCAGCGTGGCCAGGGCGGCCTCGCCGGGCGCGCGGCGGCCCACCAGCACCAGGTGGCGCGCGCCCTGCTCGGCCAGGCGCATGGCGCTGATCAGGCCCAGGCCCGACAGGCCGCCCGTGACCAGGTAGCTGGCCTCGGGCGACAGCGATTCCATGCAGGCCTGCGCCGGATCGTGGCGCGTGAGCACCACCTTGCCGGTGTGGCGCGCCTGGGCCATGAAGCGCAAGGCCTCGGCGCCGCGCGCCAGCGGGAAGGCGTGGTACGGCAGCGGGCGCAGCTCACCCGCGTTCACCAGGCCCATCACCCGCTCGAACAGGGCCTGGGCGGCGGCCGGGTCCTGGTAGCGCTGGGCGTTGAGGTCGATGGCGTGGTAGCGCGCCTGGGGGCGCTCCTGCGCGAAGCGCTCGGGCGTCCAGATGTCGCGCTTGCCGATCTCCAGGAAAACGCCATCGGCCGCCAGGCAGCGCACGCTGGCCGCGATGAAGTCGCCCGCGAGCGAATTGAGCACCAGGTCCACGCCGCGGCCCTGCGTGAGGCGCAGCACCTCGTCGGCGAAGTCCAGCGTGCGCGAGTCCATGACGTGGTCGACGCCGAGCGCGCGCAGCGTGGCGCGTTTGGGCTCGCTGCCGGCGGTGGCAAACACCTGAGCGCCCGCGCGCCGCGCGAGCTGGAGGGCCGCCATGCCCACGCCACCGGCCCCGGCGTGGATGAGCACGCGCAGGCCCGGACGCAGCCCGCCGAGCGTGTGCAGCGCGTGCCAGGCGGTCATGAAGGCAAAGGGCAGCGTGGCCGCCTGGGCGTAGCCCATGCCGCGCGGCAGCGGCGCCACGTGGCGTTCCTGCGTGGTCACGTGGCTGGCGAAGCAGGCTTCGCCCGTGGCCACCACCGCGTCGCCCACGGCGAAGCGGGTGACGCCCTCGCCCACGCGCACGATGCGCCCGGCGCACTCGCCGCCCAGGGGCTCGGGGTCGTCGCGCAGGGCGACGGCGTTCATGATGTCGCGGAAGTTCAGGCCGGCCGCGCGCACCGCGATCTCGACCTCGCCCGGGCCGGGCGCGCGCCGCGCCATCGGGCGCAGCGCCATGTCGTCGAACACGCCGCTGGCGGCCTTTTCCAGTCGCACCGGCGCGTCGTCGGCGGCCGCCAGCGGGAAGGGCGCCAGGCGCGCCACGTGGCGCTGGCCGCCGCGCAGCGCAACCTGGTCCTCGGCATCGGCCGTGGCCAGCGCGCGCAGCAGGCCCTCGGCCATCGCGGACACATCGGCCCGTGGATCGAGATCGACGCAGCTGGCGCGCCACTCGGGGTGCTCCAGCGCGATGACCTTGCCCAGGCCCCAGGTCGGCGCCTGCGCGGCGTCGACCGCGTCGGCGCCATCGACGGCCATCGCGCCGCGCGTGGCGATCCACAGGCGCGGGGCGGTGGCGAACGCGGTGGCGCCCATGGCCTGCACCAGGTCCAGCAGCGAGCCCAGACCGGCGCGCAGCGAAGGCACCACGGCACCGGCCTGGGCCGGGGGTGTGTCGAGGCTGCCGAGGTGGACCACGCCCCGCCACTCGGCGGCCGCCAGGGCCTCGCGCAACGCGGCGGCGTCGGCCCCGGTGGCGGCGCTCGCGGGCCGCAGGTCCACCACCTGGCCCGCGCCACGCAGGCCAGCGGCCAGGGCATCGCCCACGCCTTGTTGATCGGTCAGCAGCAGCCAGCGCCCGCCCGTGGGCATCGGCTCCAGCGCTTCCACCGGTTTTCGCGCGGCCAGCAGCACCTCGCGCGAACGCGGGTCGGGCGCATCGATGGCGGCGGCCTCGAAGCCCGTCTCGGCCAGCAGCGACAGCCAGCGCTCGCGCGACAGCAGCGGCTGGCGGGGCCGCAGATCGGTGTCGGTGAAGCGCCACCAGCCTTCGGTGAGGCCGAAGGTGATGTCGATCCAGCGCTCGTCGCCGGCCACCTCCAGCATCAGCAGGGTGCCGCCGGGCGCCAGCGCGCCGCGCAGGCGGCCCAGGGTGCGGCGCAGGTCGGCGGTGGCGTGGACCACGTTGGACGCGATCACGAGGTCGAAGCGGCGCCCGTCCAGGCCCTGCGCGGCCAGGTCCTGCTCCAGGTCCAGGGCCTGGAAGGCCATGAAGCGGTGCGCCGCGAAGGCCTCTTTCGCGCGCGCCACCATCGAGGGGCCGACGTCGGTGAACAGGTAGTCGCAGCGCCCGGCGGGCAGCGCGGGCGCCAGCCAGGCGGTGGTGCCACCGGTGCCGCCGCCCACCTCCAGCACGCGCAGGCGCTGGCCCGGGGGCAGTTGGCGCAGCGCGGCGCGAACGGTTTCGCGCACCAGCTGGTTGTAGGCCTTGGCCTCGGGGGCGTCGCGGTACAGGGCCTCGGCGAGGGCGGCCGAGCCGTCGGGGAACAGCCGGTGCAGCGGGTCCACCGCGCCGCGCAGGATG